>NZ_FQYM01000030.1 GCF_900141705.1 Fibrobacter sp. UWP2 | reverse complement strand
TGCTTGGTGTTTTTTTGCTGAACCAAATTTACAAGTTGGAGACCACCTTTTTCTTTTTGGTTGCAGAAATTTCAACTAACTTTGGGGCATCTTCCTCGTCCATGAGCCTAAAGTTGCCGTAATTTTCTTGGTAGACCTTGACGGAATCCATAATTTGCAGGGCGTGGCTCCGGCGAAGGCCGAATTTGCCGTAGGAGCCGGTTTCTTTGTACTTGGGACTTATGGGGTAGGTGACGCCAATAACCTTGACTCCTTTTTTGCCCGCCGTTGCAATCAGGTCCTTGAGGGCAATCAAGTTGGTTTGCCAAATGAATTCCTTGTCGCTCCAGGTGCTGTCTAGAACGATTGAGACCTCGCCGGTAGTGGCGTTGTACCAGCCAATGAAAAATTCATGGGCTACATAGCCGCTGACCGCTTGAATTTCCTCGCTGCTCTCGTTCCTCTTTTGGTGTACGAGCTTTAAAAAATCGTCGTCAATCCCGTTGGGCCAGAATTTGTGGTTCTTGTCGTATTCAAACCCCTTGGAACCCATGGTGGCAGTGAGAATGCTTTCATTGGGGTCCTGTATGTGCCACGTGTCAAAATCGAGCCCTACCACAATGTACTTGAGCCTGTGGTAATGCTTTACAATGTAGTTTTTGAACAGGTAGTTTATGCAGTGCATTTCGCATGGAATCACCGAGAAGTTCATGGAGGGCAGCTCTATGGACTTGGGGTCAAAACCGGTGTATGTGCGCGAGTTGCCAAACGCCACGACCTCCACGGAATCGCGCATGTCCCACATCATGGGCATTTTTTCGTGGAAAAGGTGGGACACGGAGTTGTCGGGATTGCTGTAGTCGCCGGCGCTGTCCAGGTCCCAAGCCGTGTTCTCGATGTTGATGACGCCTAGCCAAAGGCTGGGGTGCCAAACTTCGCCGCCGCCCACCAGGTCCAGGCGGCTGCTGTCGACCATGTCTAAAAGTTGCACCTTGTTGTGGTTGCCGTTGATGTCAACAATTGTTGACACGACCAGGTCCTTTCCTTTTACCTTGCCCAACGCCCACTCGGTGTGGTCAAAGCTGTGGCCTGCTGGCGCGGGCACGCCCTGGATCAGTTTGCCTAGGCTGTCGACCACCAAAAGCATTTCGTGCGTCCCGTAGTTTATGCCGGTAAATTTGCGCCCGGTCTTGCCGCCAAAATCGAGGAACAGCGAGCGTTTGGTGCCATCGTGCGATAGGCTCGCGTTGCAGGCTTGTTCGCCGTTGTACCAAATGGTGTCGAGAGGGATCATCGAATTGTAGATGCGCTCTTTGTGTGCAATGAGCAGGCGCGCCCCGGTAATGGCAAAATCGCCCTCGTTGCTAATGCCGCCGTGGTAGGCGCCCATGAACAGCTTCTCGGGGATGCCAAAGATCCCGCCGGAGATTTTTACCTGCCATGTCGCGGTGGTGGCAAAATAGCCCATGTCCTTGTTGTTGCCCGCGTCGGTGACGAACGCGATTGCCGTGTCGCCGTTCTCGAGCACGCGCCAGCGCGGTATGGCGGCGTTTGGCACGTCGAGCTTTATCAGGTTGCCGCCCCCGACGCTCAGGTCGCGCACGTATACGGCCGATTTGCCCGAGATGCCCTCTAGGCCTGTGCAAAAGGCGACCCTGCGACCGTCGGGCGAAATGTCCGGGTGGTAGACTTCCAGCGTGTCGTCGATCTCGACCACGGTTGCCGAGCTTCCAAAGTCTACAAAGGCGAGGTTGCCCGTTTCGTCGTTGCGGAAGGCGAGCTTTGCCCTGGAGGAGGTCGTTTTGCCCTGCACCGCTTCGGAGGAGGCAATTACGTGCAACGAGGAGGTTTTTGCGGGGCCCTTGCGGCTCATCCATTGTGCGTCGGGGATTGCTCCGTAGGCAAGGCGGAAGCCCACGTAGTCGGCGGCGAGGGAGCCCGCGACCGTGTAGATGTCGCCACGGCTGTAAATGTGCATTGCCTGGGGCGAGTTCCTAAAACTGCCGCCCTTTAAAATGCGTTCGCCGAGCGTGCCGCCGTCGGTTGTGCCCACGTAGTTCGTGATGCTGGTGTCGCGGAGCGCGCCCATCCAGTCGTTGACCCATTCCAGAGCGTTTCCCGCCATGTCGCAAATGGAGCTGTCGCTCTTGTCGGGGGGCACGGGCGCGGTGCAGACCTTGTGCAGCTTGTAGCCGGAATTCCCGGCGTTCCAGCTGTTGGCGGGCGCCCAGTTGCTTTGCGCGGCAAAAGACCATTCGGCTTCGGTCGGCAAGCGGAATGCCTTTTTGGCGGGGTCAAAGGCGAACCCCTCCATGCCAATGCAATGCCCTTTGCTGTTGAAGGAGAGTTTTGTGTAATGGTAGGCGGTGTCGCGCCCGGCGCGCTTGCTGCGGGCGTTGGCGTAGAGCACGGCGTCAAAGTACGTGACGTTCACCGCGGGGAGACTGTCGCCGGCGCATTCCAATTGTGCTGCGGCACCGTAGTCTTTCATCACGTCGTTGTAGGTTTCGCACGTGACCTCGTGGCGGTCCATGTAGTAGTCGTAGGTGAAGTTCACCGTGGCGGCGGGGCGTTCGTTTACCTTGGCACTTTTTTCGTTGGTACCGATCTGCACTTTTTGGGAGGTGGCGCTAAAAAGGACCATCCCCCTGGTAGAGGTGTCGGTTTGTACCATGTTTTGCGTTGTGTCGAGCGAATCCTGCGTGCACAAGGAATCTGGCGAGTTCAAGGAATCCCGCGTGTTCAAGGAATCTGGCAAGCTCAATGAATCCGGCAAGCTCAAGGAATCCGGGGTGCTCAAGGAATCAACTGCTTTGAGGGAATCGGTTTCCAAAACGAGGGCGTCCGCCGGTTCCTCGTAGGAGTCGGTGGAGTTGGAGCAAGACGCAAGGAACAGGGCAAATGCCAGGGCAAAAAAGTACGGCATTTTACATCTCGGTTTGCGGCGACTCTTGCGGTTCGGGCCATGGAGCCTCGGCCTGTTCCTTGATGTGTGCGGCCTCGGCTTCGCGCCTCTTGTGCCACAGGGCGAGTTGCTCCTTGAAGGCCGCCTTGAGGCGCTCCATGCCAATGTTCTCGCGGGCGCTCACCTGGATTGCCTCGGGGTAGTTTTGCAAAAGTTCGGTACGGCGCGCCTCGTCCACCACCTCGACTTTGTTAAACACACGGAGGCGCGGCGTGCTTTTGCTGATGATGCCATCGAGAGTCTTGTGCGTGACTTCCAAATGCTCTCGGTAGTCGGGGGCGCTCCCGTCCACGACTTCCAAAATGCAGTCGGCATGGGCGGCGACGCCCAGCGTGCTTTTGAACGTCTCTATAAGGTTGTGGGGCAGCTTGCGGATGAACCCGACGGTGTCGGAGAGGATGATGTTCTCTCCGTCGAGGTAGAGCTTGCGCGTGGTGCTGTCGAGGGTGGCGAAGAGCTTGTCTTCTACATACACGTCGGCGCCGGTGAGGCGGTTCGTGAGCGTGGACTTGCCCGCGTTGGTGTAGCCCACGATGCCCACGTGGAAAATGTCGTTCCTGTTTTCGGCCTGGCTCTCGCGGGCGTCCTCGATTTTCTCGAGTTTCTTTTTGAGTTCCTGAATGCGCTTGCGGATCATGCGGCGGTCGGTCTCGAGCTGCGTTTCGCCTGGGCCCTTGGTGCCAATGCCTCCGTTGTGCTGGCGGCACAAGTGCGTCCACGCGCCGGTGAGGCGGGGCATCATGTATTGCAACTGCGCGACTTCCACCATCAGGCGGCTCTCCGCCGTCACCGCGTGCTTTGCAAAAATGTCGAGGATGAGCCCCGTGCGGTCCAACACCTTGATTCCTGGCATGCGCTGCTCCAGGTTGCGCACCTGCGAGCCGCTGAGGTCGTCGTCAAAGACCACCATCTTGGCGTCGTTCTCTTCGAGAGCGCGCTTGACCTCGTTCACCTTGCCCTCGCCAATGAGCGTGGCCGGGCTAAAGTTCTGCACCCGTTGCAAAAAACTCTGCACCACCTCGGCGCCGGCGGTCTTGGCGAGTCTGCCCAGTTCGGCCAGTTGTTCCGAGGCGAGCCATGGACGCACCTTGGGCGTGGAGATGCCCACCAAAATGCATCGCTCTTTTTGCTTCTTGTGCTCTACGGGGTTTTGCATTAGGGATTGTTCTGGTTCAGCTTTAAAAACCAGTAGTCCTCGCTGTTGATGCTGCTGGCGTCTGTGGTTTGGCTGTCGGCGAGGGCGGCGGCACGGGCGGCGTCATCTGTGTTGCTCGCGGTTTGTTCTGCGCCGGCCTCGACGCTTGTTTTTTTGGGTGTATCCATACCCTTAATATAATTAAATTTGGGGTATGCGTTATTTGGTGTTTTTTTTGCTTTTTTTTATTGCGTTCCCCGGCACGAGTTTTGCGAAGGGCGTGGGCAAATCTTCTGCGAAGGCTAAGACCGCGCCCGCGAAAAAAGTGCGCGCCAACGAGTTCAAAGACAAGCGGGACAAGCAAACCTACCGCCTGGTGGCCATCGACGACCGCGTGTGGTTTGCCGACAACCTCAATTTTGCCACCGAGGGCAGCTACTGTCTCAAGGACGAGCCCGACAACTGCATGGCGTACGGTCGCCTTTACACTTGGCAAGCCGCCGCCACCGCATGCCCCGAAGGGTTCCGCCTGCCTTCACAGGCCGACTTCGAATCGCTTTGGACCGCCGCCGGCGCCGACTTTAACGCGGGCTACCTTTTAAAGACGGACTACGACTGGGCGGGCAAAACCAATGGGAACGATACGCTCAAGTTCAGCGCCATGCCCGCGGGCAACCGCTTTGACGACGAAACGTACGGGAACCTCTACAAGTTCGCCTTCTTTTGGAGCGCCGACGAAGAGGGGACTTCTGCCCACGTGTGGTACTTGACCAACAAATCCATGGCGTTCAGCTACATGACGAAGCCCAAGAACTTCGGGTTCTCCGTGAGGTGCGTCAAAAACCAGTGAGCTCCTGCGCAATTCCGGTTTCGACCCGAATTGGGGCAAAATTCTTTTTTATATTGCTTTGTATGAAATTCCGCGTCACGACAGAGACCAAGAATCGCATCAAGCGCTTCCGCAAGAACAAGCGGGCGTTTTGGTCGCTGGTGGTGCTCGTCGTCGCGTATGCGCTCAGCCTCACGAGTCCGTGGACGGTGAATGATGAGCCGCTCTACCTCAGTTACGGCGGCAAGAGTTATTTCCCCGCGTTCGCCCGTTACAGCGAGGCCGATTTTGGCGGTTCGTACCAGACTGAGCCCGATTACGCCAAGCTTTTGGAAGACGCCGCCGAGTGCGAGGCCGACGCCGCCGAGGGCTACACTCGCGCGGGGGGCTGCCCCGACGTCTTCGCCATCATGCCGCCCATTGCGCACGACCCCTTGAAGGCCGACCTCGGCGAGGACGGTGCGCCGCCTTTTGCCCCCAGCGGCAAGCACTGGCTGGGCACCGACAGCAACGGTCGCGACGTGCTCTCGCGCCTCATTCACGGGTTCCGCATTTGCATTTCGTTCAGCCTGCTGCTCACCCTCCTCGGGACGTTCCTCGGTATTGTGATTGGCGGCATCCAGGGCTACCTTGGCAAGTTCTGGGACACCGGCATGCAGCGATTTATCGAAATCTGGTCGTCGCTCCCCATGCTCTATGTGGTCATCCTCATCGGGAGCATTTACGGGCGCAGTTTTTGGCTGCTCATCTTGATTATGGCTGCGTTCAACTGGATTTCGCTCAGCTACTACATGCGCGGCGAGTTCCTCAAGCTGCGCAGCATGACTTACGTGCAGTCGGCGCGCGTGCTCGGGCTTTCGCACCGTCACCTCTTTTTCAAGGAAATTTTGCCCAATGCCATGACGCCCGTGGTGACACTGTTCCCGTTCACGCTCATTGGCGGCATCGGGAGCCTCACGTCGCTTGACTTCCTCGGTTTTGGCCTGCAGCCGCCGACCCCCAGCTGGGGCGAGCTCATGAGCCAAGGGCTCAACAACCTTTATGCGCCGTGGATCTCGGTTTCGACGGTCGCCGCGCTGTTTGTGACGCTCCTCCTTACGACCTTTGTGGGCGAGGGTGTGCGTGATGCTATGGACCCAAAGTCGGGGGATAGGTATGTTTAAAAAGGGACTTGTTCTAGAAGGCGGCGCGATGCGCGGCATGTTCACGTGCGGTATTTTGGACGTGTTCATGGAAAACGGCATCGAGTTCGACGGAGCTGTAGGAATCTCGGCGGGGGCGTGCTTTGGCTGCAACATCAAGAGCCGCCAGCCCGGCCGCGCCCTGCGTTACAACCTGAGATTTGCGCACGACAAGCGCTATTGCAGTGTGCATTCCCTCATTACCACGGGCGACCTCTACAACGTGGACTTTTGTTACAAACAAATTCCGCAGGTGCTGGACCCCTTTGATTTCGCGGCTCTCAAGGCGAACCCCATGGAGTTCTACATGGGCTGTACCGACATCCATACGGGCGAGGCGGTATTCGCGCAGCTCGTGGACGGCAGCGAGCGCGACCTCAAGTGGATGCAGGCTTCGGCGTCCATGCCTCTGGTGTCGCGCCCTGTGCAGATTGACGGCGGAGAATACCTCGACGGCGGCATGTCGGATTCTATCCCGCTCAAGTTCCTCGAGAGCAAGGGGTTCAACCGCAACATCGTGATATTGACGCAGCCCCGCGATTACGTGAAGGGCCCCAACAAATTGATTTGGCTCATGAAGATTTTGCTGCGCAAGTACCCGAACCTCATCAAGGTCATGCAGAATCGCCACCTGATGTACAACGAAGAAACGCGTTATGTGTTTGAGCAGGAGAAGGCGGGCAACACGCTTGTGATTTGCCCCGAAAAGGCGCTTGGCATTAGCCGCACCGAGCACGACACAAGCGAACTCCAGCGCGTGTACGACATGGGACGGCGCTTGGCGACGGAACGCCTCGACGAGATCAGGACGTTTTTGGCTGGGTAAGGGTATGGGACTACGCGAAACGGATAAAAAGCCCGCCGGTCGCGAGACCGTGCTCTCGGTGCGCGAGCTCTCGGTTGCGTTCGGGTTTGGCCGCGACGCCCGTGATTCCAAGCCATTGCAAGTGACTGACCGCGTTTCTTTTGATATTGGTGCGGGTGAGTTCTTCGCTCTGGTGGGGGAATCCGGTTGCGGAAAAAGCGTCACGGCGATGGGCATCTTGCGACTCTTGCCGAGTCCGTCCGCCCGCATCACCTGCGGGGAAGTCTTGTTTGCGGGCGAGAACCTCGCAAAACTCCCGCTTGCGGCACTCCAAAAGATCCGCGGCTCCCAAATCACCTGCATTTTCCAGGAGCCCATGCAAGCCCTGAACCCGGTGCTCCGCATCCGCGACCAGCTTTTGGAAGTCTACAAGTTCGGTGCCAAGGCGTACCTCGACTCGTGCGCGGCTAGGGAACCGCATGCGGCAAAGGATCCGCGCGCCTTCGCGAACGACGAAATCCACCGCATGCTCAAAATGGCGGGCTTCACCGAACCCGAGCGCGTTCTCGACGCCTACCCGCACGAACTCTCGGGCGGCATGCTCCAGCGCATTTGCATTGTGATGGCGCTGCTTCCGCACCCGCGCCTAATCATAGCCGACGAGCCGACCACCGCCCTCGATGTCACCGTGCAGGCGCAGGTCCTTGCCATCCTCAAAAAGATGGCGGGCGAGACCGGCACCGCGGTCCTCCTCATCACGCACAACATGGGGATTGTTTCTGAATACGCTCAACGTGTGGCGGTGATGTACGCCGGTCGAATCATCGAGATGGGTGGCGTTCGCGATGTCATCAACAATCCGCTGCACCCGTATACGCGCGGGCTTTTGGCCGCCATCCCCGAAAGCCATGCCGACATGAAGAATCTGCGGTCCATACCAGGGAGCGTTCCGCACCCGCGCGACTTTGCCGTGGGGTGCCGATTTGCGGACCGTTGCGAAGAATGCGTTTGCGGAGACCCTTCCTTGCAGGCAAAATGCCGCTCCGCCGAACTTCCGCCGTGCAAAACCGTGGCTTCCCAATCCGGCGAAACGCATACCGCGTGTTGCTTTAAATGATTTTTTTGACCCAGGGAATCGCGCGCAGCCCCCGCACAAATGCAAGCGACAGCGCAAAGAAAACCACCGCGACAACCGGCGCGGTCAACAGCGGGTACGACCCTAGCAGCGTGAGTTTAAGCCCGTAAAACGCCTTCAAAAAAATCGGGTGCACTAGGTACACGCCCAGCATGCACGCACTCAGGCGGATCAGCCTCGGGTTGGTCGTGACCTGCTTTGCGTACTTGGCGCGGAACAGGCAGAACAGCGCCGCAGCCTCGAGGAACGTGGTCGGCTGGAAGTTTCCGAAGAAGTATTCGTTGGGCTTGTTCGTCATCACGCTGACATACGTGGAGTAGTAGAAGGCGAGCACCCACGACACAAGCGCCATCACATACAAAATGTGCCGCGCTTTTTGCCCGAGCCCGTACTTGGAAAGGTAAAATCCCGCGAGGTAGAATCCCGCGTAGGTCGTGGTCCCGCGGATGCCCAGGTTGCGGTACAGGTCCACGTCGGTGAACTTCGAGACCAAATGGCTCACGGTCGGGATCGCAAGCCCGAACACAAAAAAGATGCAGATCACGTAGAGCACCATGTTCTTGCTCGCGTGTTCGGTGAACACGCGGAGTGCGGGCGTAATCAGGTAGAGGCCGGCGAGCGTGTAGAGAAACCAAAGGTGCGTGGCGGGGTCGGTAAACAGGAGCGCCGGCGTCGAGAGAATGTCAAGCGCCGTTCCGCCCTCGGCGACCGTGTTAATGACGCCGTAGACAACCACCCAAAAAATGAGAACCACCAGGATTTTTGGCAGGTTGTGCGTGAAAATCTTTTTGGGCGGGTGGCTGTACTCGGGTGAGAGCATAAACGCACCGCTCAGCATAATGAAAACGCCCACGCCAAAGCGGGCGAGGCTATTCATAAAGTTGAGTGCAAAAAAATCGAGCGAATTCACCGGGGCGTCGTACCAGGCCGAGCTCACCGTGTGCTGGAAAACCACCGAGAATGCCGCGACGATGCGCAGCCATTCTGCATATACCTCCCGCTGCTTTTCCATCACTTGATCCCGTATTTCTCTGCGACTTTTGCGCGCTCCTCGTCAGAGAGGCTCTTCAAGTAAGACTTCCAACCAGGGCAGAAGTTGATATGGAAGCGCCAGAAACGCCCGAGCAACGATTTGGGATTCTCGTCGTACTGGGCACGGATTTTGCAATTTGCACAGGCCATATTGATACCCTCGTTTTTATTACAAGATACATTTTTCTTTAGCAGTCATGCTGACGCAGGTCAGCATCAGCATCTTTTGCTGGAAAGGAACTGCCGACCCTGACCTTCGTCAGGGAGACATTCTGGTACCTACAGTCATGCTGACGCAGGTCAGCATCAGCATCTTTTGCTGGAAAGGAACTGCCGACCCTGACCTTCGTCAGGGTGACTTTACCGGCAGTCATGCTGACGCAGGTCAGCATCAGCATCTTTTGCTGGAAAGGAACTGCTGACCCTGACCTTCGTCAGGGAGACATTCTGGTACCTACAGTCATGCTGACGCAGGTCAGCATCAGCATCTTTTGCTGGAAAGGAACTGCTGACCCTGACCTTCGTCAGGGTGACTTTACCGGCAGTCATGCTGACGCAGGTCAGCATCAGCATCTTTTGCTGGAAAGGAACTGCTGACCCTGACCTTCGTCAGGGTGACTATTGGGTAACAAGCGTCAGTGTGACATGCGGGGACTAGACGTTATGCTAGAATAGAGGGGGATAAATCGTCCCAGGTTGGATTGTTTTTTCTGATGAGATTCTCTTTCCATGGCCGGTGCCATGTTTTGAGTTGTTTTTCCCTAGCAATAGCATCTTTGATGGAAGAAAAACATTCAAAATGAACAAGTTTATGCACAGAATATCGAGCGGTAAAAGAAGTCTCGTTGATTTTTGTTTTATGCTCAAGAAATCTTCTAACCAGATTGTTGGTTACCCCAATATATAGGACACTATTGCTTGTGTTGGACAATATATATGTGTAAAATGTGTTGTTTTCTTTCATGCGAAGAAAAATACATTCTGAATGTGACAGATAATGACATTCTAGAATAAAATTGCTGACCCTGACCTTCGTCAGGGTGACATTCTGGTACCTACAGTCATGCTGACGCAGGTCAGCATCAGATATAAACATTCCGACCCAGCAGTCATGCTGACGCAGGTCAGCATCAGATATAAACATTCCGACCCAGCAGTCATGCTGACGCAGGTCAGCATCAGATATAAACATTCCGACCCAGCAGTCATGCTGACGCAGGTCAGCATCAGATATAAACATTCCGACCCAGCAGTCATGCTGACGCAGGTCAGCATCAGATATAAACATTCCGACCCAGCAGTCATGCTGACGCAGGTCAGCATCAGCATCTTTTGCTGGAAAGGAACTGCTGACCCTGACCTTCGTCAGGGTGACTATTGGGTAACAAGCGTCAGGGTGACAATCGGTAAAAAAAGTCCCCGCCCGGAGGCAGGGACTTTAACACTTGCGTGCGAAGTCAATTACTTGACTTTAAGCGCACCTCTTTCGAGTTTAATCGTGAAGTTCGTGATGTCGCAAACTTCGCTCGGACCCCAGTACTGGATCGGACCCGGGTAGGTGTAGCTTTCAGTCTTGGCCCAGACGTCGCGGTTCTTGGCGAAGAACTTGAACGGAGCACCGTTCAGTTCCACGAGAGCCTTCTGGATCACCGGCTTGTCGGCACCGTGACGACGTTCGATGTTCATCATCATGGTGATAGGAATGCCGCCGGCAGTCCACTTTTCGATACCCTTCGTGAGGTCACGCACAGAGCTCATGTAGCCGTTCATCTTGTTGAATGCGAGCACGGAGGCGGTGAAGCCGAGGCTGTAGCAGTAGTCGGCGTCGAAGTTCGACGGAGCGGCGCAGCGGCCTTCGTAACCGAAGAAGTGGTTGAGGGCGCTGAACTTGCCCTTGAAGTTCTTGCGGCTCTTGAGGTCCTTCTTGACCATTTCGATGATGAGCTTTTCGGTTTCGATGAGGGAAACCTGCACGTTGCCGTGGCTGTCGCGGTCGAGCATCAGCTGGCCCTGGGTGGTGGAGGGGAGGCTCTTGAGGACTTCGGCAGAAGCCTTGGAAATCCACTTGCAGAGCAGTTCCACCTTGGCGGCGGTGTCGAGGCCTTCGACTTCCTTCTCGTGATGGGCGAGGGCTTCGGAGAGTTCGGAAATGAGCACGCCCACATCCGGGATGAATTCGAGGAGGCCTTCCGGAATGAGGGCCACACCGAAGTTCTTGCCGGCAGCGGCACGGGCGGCGACGATGTCGGCCACGTACTTGATGACCTGCTTGAGCTTCATCTTCTTGGCCTTGACTTCTTCAGAGATCAAGCAGATGTTCGGATGGGTCTGGAGAGCGGCTTCGAGAGCGATGTGAGAAGCGCTACGGCCCATGAGCTTGATGAAGTGCCAGTACTTCTGAGCGGAGTTGGCGTCGCGCATGATGTTGCCGATGAGTTCGGAGTAGGTCTTCACGGCGGTGTCGAAACCGAAGGAGGTTTCGATGTATTCGTTCTTGAGGTCGCCGTCGATGGTCTTCGGGCAGCCGCAAACCACGCAGGTAGCGCCGTGGGCCTGGAAGTATTCACCGAGAACGGCAGCGTTCGTGTTGGAGTCGTCACCACCGATAATCACGATGGCGTCGAGCTTCTGAGCCTTGGCAACGGCCATGCACTTCTTGAACTGTTCTTCGGTCTCGAGCTTGGTACGGCCGGACTGGATGATGTCGAATCCGCCGGTGTTGCGGTAGGCGTCCATGATCTTTTCGTTGATCACGATGAACTTGCCGTTCTCGAGGCCGGAGGGGCCGCCGAGGAAGCCGAGGAGCTTGGAATTCTTGCTGATGCTCTTGATACCGTCGAAGATACCCGCGATCACGTTGTGTCCACCAGGAGCCTGGCCACCGGAGAGCACCACGCCCACGTTGAGAGCCTTACCGGCAGCAGCCTTGGTAGCCTTCTTCATGCCGATGTAGGGAGCGCCGTAGGTGTTCGGGAACAGGGCCTTGATCTTGGCCTGGTCACGGACGGACTGGGTGGGCTTGCCCTTCACGAGAGCAACTTTGAGAGCGCCGTCGCGGAGAGCGGCGGGGAGTTTCGGCTGGTAGGCCTTGCGGGCCTTGCCGAGGACGGACAGATTGTCAGCCATTGTTTCTTCCTTTTGTTTAGCCTGGGGCGTCGCCCCACGGCATGGTTAAAAATTATCGAGCGTAAATATAGTAAATTTTACATATGACCCCAACGAGGATCCCATTTGCTTTTTGCATTGTCGTCGCGGTGCTTTTCGCACCGTCCTTGGCGCTGTCCCAAACGCAGACCCTTGGCACCACCATCGGCTCGGAACATACGCGCAACTTGCGGCAGCTCGACTATGCCCCCATGCTCTTTGAGTATCATCGACTTACGACAGGGGAGTCCAGGCAGTTCTTCAGCTACCCGCGACGGAACTACGACTTTAGGGAGAGTTTCTCGGCGCAGAACCAACCTAATGCTCAGAACCGAGCCCTTATATATTTAGCCGATTCCGTTTCGGGCCACCCCTTTGCCATCGCGGCGTCCCCGATATTCGGCGTGGACTACCGCGGCGGCGAAGTCCTGAACGACACGATTTGGCCCGCTTTCGATGGCGGCCTGTTCATCCGTGGTTACGCCGACTCCGTTGACTTTGACCTGGACGCCCGCATTTACGCCGAGAGCCATACCGCCGGCTCCAAGGAAGGCGACCCCCGCAAGCCCGGCAGCTTCGACCACGAAGTCTTTGACGTTCAAAAAGAAGAGAGGGGAGGAGCCGACTACATTAGCTACGCCCGCTACCGCGCGCACCTCACGCTCAACTACGCCTTCGCCCGCCTGCAGCTGGCGCGCGACGTGCTGCACTTTGGCCCCGGCTACTACAACAACCTGAGCCTCAACCAGTTCGCGCTGCCCTACAACATGCTCCTGCTCGACCTCACGTTCGGCCCGCTCCGCGTGTTTAGCGCCTACGCCGACCTCCGCGTAAACAGCTGGAGCTACAGCCGCGACAACCTGAACGACCGCAACCTTTACGCCCACCGTTACGAGCTCGCCCTCGGCAACCTCACGCTCGGCATGAGCGAAATCCAGGTGCTGTACAACGAGAACAAGCCCTGGCTATTTACGCCCGTCATCCCGCTGTTCATAGAGAAGGGCAACTACACCGAGCGTGTGAACAACGGGGCGCTCGCGTTCGACATCAACTACCGCCTGTTCAACGCGCTCCGCCTGTACGGCGAGTTCTACCTCGACGACATGGAGTCCCCCTACGCGGTGTACGAGAACAAGTACAGCAACAACCGCTGGGCGGGCATGCTCGGCATGCAATTGGCGCGCGACTTTTTGGTGGCGCAGCACTTGCTGCAGGCAGGCTCCATCGCCGAAGTCGCCCGCGTGGAACCCTACACCTACTGCCACTACGACACGGCGCAGGCGCAAATGGCGCACCTCGGGCTCCCGCTCGGCAACCCCAACGGCCCCAACTCGCTCGCCGTCGACTGGACCCTCTATGCGCAGTTCCATCTCGGCGCGGCACAAACCGGTGGGCAGCCCAGTGGTGGCTCCATCTTCGCGGGCCTGCACAACAAGTGGCTATGGAAGGGCGTCGACGCCGGCAGCAGCATCGACGACCCCTACAAGACTGTCGAAAAGCGCTTTGTTCACGGGGCCCCGCTCATTTACACCATTTCGCCGTCCATCAGCTACCAGGGGCGTCGCGTATCGTTTATGGGCGAGTTTACCTTTGGCGACCAGCAGGGCGTGTATTTGCGCACGTCCCTCATGTGGTAGCCGGTGCGACCCCCCCCCGCCGCGTCTTATGTGATTTTTTCTATTTTATGTGTAAAATCCGGGAGGATAAATGATTTTACAAAATGAGAAGGTGAAAAACAAGCTGACGAGCTTCCGCTTCCGCAAGCGCGTACTTGCCGTGACGGACGCTTTCATTGTTTTTGTATCGGGCCTCATGACCCACAGCGCCTTCTACATGCTCGGGATTTACACTCTTGAACCCGAGGACATGCTTCTTTGCTTTACCTTTAGCGTTGCCTGCTGCTTTGGCGGTCTCCTTTTTACCGATTGCTACAACAAGCTTTGGCGCTACATGAACTACCGCGACTACCTCGACTGCGTCAAGGGCGTTTTCATTGGTCTTTTGGTCGCCACGTTCTTCTACTACAAGTTCAAGGGCTACATGCCGCTCCGTTATGCCTTTGTACACTTTGTGCTTTGCAGCATTGGCGTGAGCCTTTTCCGGTATATCTTCAAAAGGACTTTCCTCTCTTTGGTTAATACCGGTCGTACCATGGCCAAGCAAAAAAAGACCCTCATTGTGGGTGCGGGCAAGTCGTGCCGTTTGCTGCTTAACGAGATGTTCGAGAGTACCGATGTGAAAAACGCCACGCCCGACAACGCCGCGGCAAAGTTCCTGCCCGTTTGCATTGTCGACGACGACCGCACCAAGCTGGGCAACCGCATCAAGGGGGTGGAGGTCATGGGCTCCACGAACGACATCCCCAACCTGTGCGAGCGCATGGAAATTGAGCAAATCATATTTGCCATCCCCAGCTGCCCCTCCGATGACCGCCGTAAAATTCTGGACATTTGTTCCAGGACCAATGTCCCCGTGAAGGTGATTCCCTACGTGGGGAACATGCTTGATTCCGACGGCATGCTCGGGCAGATTCGCGACATCAAGGTCGAGGACCTTCTGGGACGCGACCCCATCAAGTTCAACAACGGCGACATCCGCGCATTTATCGAGGGCAAGGTCTGCATGGTCACCGGCGGCGGCGGAAGCATTGGCAGCGAACTCGTGCGCCAAATCGCCAAGTACGCCCCCAAGCAGATCATTATTGTCGACATTTACGAGAACAACGCCTACGAGATCCAGCAGGAGCTTTGGATGGAGTACGGCAAAGACATGAACCTGGTGACCCTCATTGCGAGCGTGCGTGACTACCACCGCATGAACCAGATTATTGAGAAGTTCGCCCCCGACGTGATTTTCCATGCCGCAGCCCACAAGCACGTGCCCCTCATGGAAGGGAGCCCCATGGAGGCTATTAAGAACAACGTTGTCGGTACCTTCAATATGGCGACCCTCGCGCACATCCACAGGGTAAAAAAGTTCGTGATAATCAGCACCGACAAGGCCGTGAACCCCACCAACGTGATGGGCGCCAGCAAGCGATGCTGCGAGATGGTGGTGCAGTACATGGCTCAGCAAAAGTGCAACTACACCGATTTTATTGTGACCCGCTTTGGCAACGTGCTGGGGAGCAACGGCAGTGTGATCCCGCTGTTCAAGCGCCAGATTGAGCAGGGCAAGGCCGTGACCGTGACGCACCCCGACATCATTCGCTACTTTATGACCATCCCCGAGGCGGTGAGCCTGGTGATGGAGGCGGCGAGCATCGCGCACGGCGGCGACATTTTTGTGCTCGACATGGGCCAGCCCGTAAAGATCGTGACCCTGGCCGAGAACCTCATCCGCATGTACGGCAAGGTGCCATACAGGGATGTGGAGATCAAGTTCACCGGACTCCGCCCCGGTGAAAAAATCAAGGAGGAGCTCCTCATGAACGAGGAAGGCCTCCAAAAGACCAAGAACAAGCTGATCTTTATTGGCAAGCAGCTGGAGATTGACGCGCAAACGTTCTTGCCGCAGCTCTCGGAGCTCAAGCAGGCCGCCGAGCAGGACAACGAGGAAGTCGCCGTCAAGGCCCTGCACCGTATTGTTCCCACGTTCACCACCCCCGAAGAATTCAACAAGACAGTCAAGATGTCTGCTGTAAAGTAGAGAGAATATAATGCCCCGTTTCGATAGTAAAGTCTGGCTCAGCAGCCCCACCATGCACGGCGAAGAAATCAAGTACGTGACCGAAGCGTACGAAACCAACTGGATGAGCACCGTGGGTGCGAACATCAACGAGGTGGAACGCCTCGCTGCCGAGAAGGTCGGTTGCAAGTATGCCGTGGCGCTCTCCGCCGGTACGGCCGCACTGCACCTTTGCACAAAGCTTGCGGGCGAGGCCTTGTACGGCATGCCCAAGGTGGGCGAGGGGAGTCTGCGCGGCCACAAGGTGTTCTGCAGCGACATGACGTTCGATGCCACCGTGAACCCCATCGCCTACGAGAACGGCGAGGCCGTGTTCATCGACACCGAGTACGACACCTGGAACATGGACCCGGTCGCGCTCGAAAAGGCTTTCGAGATTTACCCTGAAGTGCGACTGGTGGTGCTCGTTCATTTGTACGGAACGCCCGGCAAGGTCGACGAAATCCGCGCGATTTGCGCCCGCCACAACGCGCTCCTCATCGAAGACGCCGCCGAGAGCTTCGGAGCCACCTACAAGGGCGTGCAGACGGGCAAGTTCGGCGACTACAGCGCCATCAGCTTCAACGGCAACAAGATTATCACCGGCAGTAGCGGCGGCATGTTCCTCACCGACAGCAAGGACGACGCCGAGAAGGTGCGCAAGTGGAGTACCCAGAGCCGCGAGGCGGCCGCCTGGTACCAGCACGAAGAGGTGGGCTACAACTACCGCATGAGCAACGTGATTGCCGGCGTGGTCCGCGGCCAGATGCCCTACCTCGAAGAACATATCGCCCAGAAAAAGGCCATCTACATGCGCTACAAGGAAGGCCTGAAGGGCCTCCCGGTGCAGGTAAACCCCTACGATGCCGCCAACAGCGAACCGAATTTTTGGCTCAGCTGCCTGATTATCGATAAGGACGCCATGTGCAAGCAGGTGCGCGGCGAAACCGACGCCCTGTACATCCACGAGGCGGGCATGAGCTGCCCCACGGAAATCCTGGAACGCATCGCCGCCATGAACGCCGAGGGCCGCCCTATATGGAAACCTATGCACATGCAGCCCATGTACATGAGCCACGCGTTTATCACCGCGCAGGGTAACGGCCGTGCCCGTACCAACGCCTACATTGCGGGCGGCATTACCGACGTGGGCGCCGACATCTTTGCCCGCGGGCTTTGCCTGCCCAGCGACAACAAGATGACCCCCGAACAGCAGGATGCCATCATCCAAACCATCCGGGAGTGCTTCGAGTAAGTTAGGACTACTTCGTCATCTTGGACTGGAGTTGCCGAACTTGCTCTTCGGACAATCCGGTTTTCCTGACGATGGTTTCTACAGGAATTCCTTTGGAAAGTAGGTCTAAGGCGACCAGCGTAGAGTCCAAACCCTGCTGAATACCCTGCTGAATACCCTGCTGTCTACCTGCAACCACTCCGTCGGCAATGCGTGCGTCTATTTCGTCTTGTGTAACCATTGAGTCTACCTGACTAGAAAGAAGTTCATCGCTGGCGGAACCAATCTCGATTCTTTCCAGGGCCTTTTGCAGAATAGGGTCTGCAAAGTCCATCGAAGCGTTGGCCTTGCCCGCATGGGTCAGCAGGTACAGCCATTGTTCTTCGCGGCTTTCGGCCTTGGCGTGAATCCTGGAGAATTCCCCCAAGTCTATCAAAATATAACTCATTTTGTCGAAAACGGGTACAGGGTTCCCCTGCTTTACGGCGTTGTCGCTGTACAGGTGCCAGGTGTCGCGGAAACTTTTCGGCTCGAGTCTAAGAGGAAAATTGCACAGCCAGATAGACACGATTTCGGGCAACTGGTAGCGCCTGCGCTTTCTCTCGTTCTCCTCCAGGGCCTTGAACTCCGGGGACTTGTCCATCTTGATCTTGCCGTCTATGGTAAGGTATGCGCCGTAGAGCAACACCCGGTCGGTAAAGAATGGGTGCGACGCCCTCTGGATTTCGATATCCATGCAGCGGTTGTCCTCTGTCCATGCGTGGATGTCGAACTTGATTTCCTTGGCCTCTGGTGCGCGCAAGATGAGCGGCTGGTTGAAGGTGTATTTCATGGACTTTATCTTGCGACCGTCTTCCAAGTGCAGCAGGCTGTTGATGAAGTCTGCCAGGGCCTCCTCGTCGTCGAGCAGGGCGTAAAACGCCGGGTCGTAGGATGGGTCCAGGTACCGCTTGCCCCGCAGAATTTCGGGGATTTCCTTGCGGGTGGTGGGGGTGTTTGCATTTTGGTTTTGCGTCATGGTATAGTACTCCTTATATGAAAAAAAAACACTTGATTAATCAAGTGTCAGGAGCCTATTTGGGGACGCTCGGTTAAGAAATAGAAAAGATGGCGGAAATGTAAAGGGCTGGAAAGTAAAAGATGTGTAAAAAGACAAACCTTTACTTCACCATCGCAAGCACCTGTTCCTTGGTGACAAAGTTCAGCACCGAGAACGCGGTCATCTGGTTCCCCAAATCCTTGAACGACGCCCCAACGTGGTAAACCACATCGTCGACGATGACGAGTTCTTTTTTCGCTGAACGTACTAATTGTACGGCGAATTCGTAGCCACTCCATTGGGCGTGCGCGGGCAGCAGGCCCTCGCTTGGCGGCAAGTTCGTCTTTACGAAGAAATCCACCTGCTTTTCGAGATCCCTCAATTTGAACTTGTCGGAATTTCCGACAGGTTGATTCTGCGTCCAACTCATTTTCGTCGTATATATGGCCGATATGCTCGACAATGTTTGTTCGGGAGGTTGAAAACAACTCCGCCATTTGCACTACGTGCAATCAGCTGCAACTCGGTCATAAAATCAAGCAAGCTTGATTTTGCGACACTCGTTTTGCACGATTTTGCGCTTGCGTGAGCCAGACGGTCTCGTTTTCTACCCGTACTTCGATGTGGAATTCTCCACCCTCCGGCTGGTACACGATAATTTCGTTCTTGTCGGCAACCGGCAGCGCCTCTTTTTTATCCATCTTTCGCTCCTCTCCGCCTACATGCTTGAAAAGGCGGGGTTTGATTCTACTCACCTGTGCACTAATATAAATTCTCGGCGGCGGCCCGTCAATACCTTTTTCAAAATTTTTTTGAAATCCTTTGTGCTAAAAGACAAACCTGCGGCGGAGGAGCGTTCTTGCCCTTTTTCTTACAGGAAAATTACCTATATTTACCCAATATGTACGCCCGCTTCCTCAAACGACCCCTGGACTTCTGCTGCGCGCTGGCCGCGCTTCTCGCCCTGAGCCCGCTGCTGCTCGTGCTCACCGTCCTCGGTGCCGTCAAGATGCATGGCAACCCCTTCTTCACGCAGCCACGCCCGGGCAAGGGCGAACGGATATTCAGGCTCGTCAAGTTCCGCACCATGACCAACGAAAGGGACGCGCAGGGGAACCTGCTCCCCGACGACGTGCGGCTGAACGCCTACGGCAAGTTCCTCCGCTCCACCAGCCTCGACGAGCTGCCCGAACTGTTCAACATCCTCAAGGGCGACATGGCCGTAATCGGGCCCAGGCCCCAGCTCGTGCGCGACATGGTATTCATGACCGCCGAACAGCGCAGGCGGCACACCGTGCGGCAGGGACTCAGCGGGCTTGCGCAGGTGAACGGGCGCAACGCCGTCACCTGGGAATCGAAAATCGCCTACGACCTGCAGTACATCGAAAAAATCACCCTCCTCGGCGACATCAGGATAATCCTCACCACGCTCGGCAAGGTGTTCAAGCGCGACGGAATCACCGAAGAAGGCTCCGACACCGCCACCGACCTCGGCGACTACCTGCTCGCAAGCGGCAAGATCACCCGCGAACAGTACGACCGCGGACAACAGGAGGCCCGGCGCCTCATCGCGGAGGCGTCATGAAACTAGCGTTTTTCGCGGTTTTCCGAGGCCATCTTGGAAAAATGCTCGGCTTCGGCCGCGGTAAGCTTGCCTGCGGCAACCAGGATCTTCAGAAGGTCGTCCTGGCCTTCCGCATAGGCGCCCTGCCGCTCGTAAAGCAAATCGGTCATACCGTCAACCTCGTTCAGAAGAATTTCGTCGGTGAACGCAGTAAAAGATACATCCTTGACAAAGTCCTTGTCAAGCAGTTTTTTCAGCCTATCGGCAGGGATATCCCGTTCCTCGAGGACATCGCGGAACACGCGCAGCATTTCCGCCCTGTCGGACCGCTCGCGAAGCGCCGTGGGGGTGCGGTCCTCGATAGAGAAGAACTTTTCCAGTTCCACCAGGTAGATATCCAGCTTGTCATAGGGCACTCGGCCGTTCCTGTTGAGCCCCACATGGTGCAGGTAGGTGTCCTGTTCCCGCAAGAACTGGTTTTCGGTCAGGATAGAGAGCACGTAGACGTGCGGCAGCCTGTAGGTCTGCGACTTCTTGACCGTGCGGGAAATCACCCTCGACGTATAGTAGACGAGCCTGTCAACAAAGAACTTGTTGTGGCACTGCTGGACCTCGATAAGGACGGGGTTGCCCGCCTCCGTCGTGCCGTAGATGTCGAAAATGGCGGTCTTGTCGTCCAGGACGCCGGGGTTCTCCTGGACGCCCAGGGTGAACGACCCGATTGCGTCTGCACCCGCGAGCCCGAGCATGGCGTTCAGGAACTTCACCGTCCGTTCGGGCTTCGATTCGTTGGCCATGAGCATCTTGAAGATCCCGTCGCTGAACGGGTAGACGTTCCTGTAGATCTTGCGGTATTCCGCCAGGCGTTCGGGATGCTCGTGCACGTCCTTGGCCATGGCGAAGAATTCACTGCGGTTCATGTATCCTCCTTCGTTTTGGGGGGCGAATTTACAAATTGTTCCCCCGGAAGAGTGCAAACAACTGTTGCTTTTTTGAAGGGCGGCCCGGCGCTACACATGCGCTCCGTGCCGTCACGCTCTATTTTGCGGGCGCTGAAGCACCTCGCAAAACCGAGCCTCGCTCCACTCGCCGTCATCCCCGCGCACCATCATGTCATCCCCGCGCAGGCGGGGATCTCCTTGCTCGTTCCGCGAGTCTCGGCCCCGACACGACCGCTCGGCGTAAAGTCAGGTCAAAGCCATCTGATATCGCCTCGCTCCCACCTAAAGGTGGCCATGACCACTAAGGCAACAAGTTGCCAAGTGGTCAAAGCTCGCCAACACGACTCGTTAAGACGAGTCGCTTATGGCTCGCGGGGTCACGATCGTTGCCGCGAAACTCTGGAGGATGCCGCCTGATGTACGGCCTCGTCTCCATAATCATGCCCAGTTACAATACTGGCCGGTTTATCGCCGAGTCGATACAGTCCGTATTAGCTCAGACCTACACGAACTGGGAACTGATTATCGTTGACGACGCCAGTACCGACAACACCGACGAAATTGTCGCCCCCTATTGTCATCCCCGCGAAGGCGGGGATCTCCCGTCATCAAAAATCCATTACCTCAAAAACGCCCAAAACAGCGGAGCCGCAGTCTCCCGCAACCGAGCCCTGGCTCAGGCAAAAGGCAAATGGATAGCCTTCCTCGACAGCGACGACCTCTGGGCCCCCGAAAAACTCGAAAAACAACTCAAGTTCATGGTCGAAAACGGCTATGCCTTCAGTTACACCCGCTACGAAGAAATTGACGAAAGCGGCAAGCAGACAGGAACGCTTGTGGGCGGCCCAAGACGCATCACCAAGACGGGAATGTTCAACTACTGCTGGCCCGGTTGCCTGACTGTGATGTATGACCGCGAAATCGTGGGCGATATCCAGATCGCCGACATCCGCAAGAACAACGATTATGCCATCTGGCTCAAGGCATGCCGCAAGGCGGATTGTTTTCTGCTTCCCGAAACGCTGGCAAGTTACCGCAAAAGGGGCGGCTCAATCTCTCATGGGTGTCATTCTGAGGCGCAGCCGAAGAATCCAGTGACCAAGTTTACAAGGTTCCTGACGTTGATTAAGTGGCATTACAAGCTCTATCGCGAAGCTGAAGGCTTGAATCCAATCAGTTCGCTCTGGATTACGGCGAGGAATTTGTGTTTTGGGGTGTGGAAAAAATTTAGATATGTAAGAAATTGAGGTTTTTATGGAAAGAGATTCCCTTGCATACAAAATTCGCAGAAAAATGCAGGTTATGGCTAGTAAAGTCATGCCTGATTCCGTCATGTCAAAATTTTATTTTAAGGTTGTTCTTGGAAAAAAACTTAATTTGAAGAATCCGCAGACATTTAATGAGAAACTTCAATGGCTTAAATTGAATTATTTGCCGAAAAATACTCTTGTTGTGCAGTGTGCCGACAAGTACAGAGTTCGTGAATTTATTAAACAAAAAGGCTTCGAAGATAAATTAGTACCACTATTGGGTGATTGGGATGATGCTCGCAAAATCGACTGGTCTAAACTTCCGAAAAAATTTGTTTTGAAGTGTAATCATGGCTGTGCCTACAATATTCTTTGCGCAGATAAAGAAACCTTTGACAAGAATAATGCTGTAAAGCAACTCAATGCTTGGATGAAAGAGGATTTCGGTGCGTTTAATATTGAACGTCATTATTCCAAGATTGAACCGCATATTACTTGCGAAGAATACCTTGGTGATAACATAACAGATTATAAGTATTTTTGCTTTAATGGGGAGCCGAAGTTTATTTATGTATCGACCGATCTTGTCCACGACAGGCAGGCCCAAATAGGCTTCTTCTATCTAGATGGCTCTAAAATGCCTCTTAAGCGGGATGACTACACGGACATTCCGTCGGTGAATTTGCCTTCATTCTTTAATGAAATGACTGATATGGCAAAAGATTTGTGCCGAGATTTCCCGTTCGTGAGAGTAGATTTCTTTATTGCGAATAACCGATATTATTTTGCTGAGCTTACATTTACGCCAAGTGCATGTATGATGCCCTTTAATCCTGATAAGTATGATTTGGAATGGGGACAGATGCTAGATATAGAATCGTTAAAGAATAAGTAGAAAATGAATATTCTGTATATATCAAATCTTTCAGGAAATTTGTGGGCAGGGCCGAACAATAGTGTCCCTGCTCAAATAAGGGCGCAAGCAAAAATAGACAATGTTTTTTGGTTTAATATTAACCATAGCAAAAGAAAAGAATGGACACAAGATGGATTAGATTGCAAAAATCTTGACGATTTCCCAAGTGGTAGACTAAGGGACTTGCCTGCTCCGTTCAATCGTCCGGATATTGTTGTTGTCGAAGAATTTTATTGTTTCCCGTTTTGTAAATTGATTGCCGACGTTCAAAAACAAAAAATTCCTTATGTGATTATTCCGCGTAGTGAAATGACCGTTCTTGCCCAAAAGAATAAAAAATGGAAAAAGCGTGTCGGTAATATGCTGTATTTTAAAAAAATGGCAAAAAAGGCGAGTGGTATTCAGTTTTTAACAGAAAAAGAGAAGATTGATTCTGGAGATAATTGGAATAAGGAGTGTTTTGTTATACCAAATGGAATTGACTTGCCGGAAAAACAAAAAAAAGATTTCTCGGTAGATGGAATAAATGCTTCCTATATTGGTCGAATTGAGATTTACCAGAAAGGATTGGATTTGTTGTTGGATGCAATAAATGACTTGAAAGATGATTTGTTAAATAATAGTTTCCAGTTGACCATTTATGGACCAAATAGGGATGGGGCTTTAGAATTTTTGAGAAGGAAAATACAAGATAATTTTTTAGAGGATATCGTTTCTTTTAATGAAGGTGTATTTGGACAAGAGAAGATAGATACTTTGTTGGATTCGGATGTTTTTATAATGACTTCTAGATTTGAGGGAATGCCAATGGGGTTGATAGAAGCTTTGTCTTATGGAATCCCTTGCCTTGTTACAAAAGGGACTAATTTAGCCGATGAGGTCAGAAGTGCAGATGCTGGTTGGATTGCTGAAAATAGTGTGTTGTCTATAAAAGATGCCCTAAGAACCATAATATTTACAAGGAATTTTACGGAGAAGGGGAAAAATGCTTTGTCGTTATCTAAAACGTATTCATGGAATGAAATCGCTAAACAATCTAGCTCTTTTTATAAAAAGATAATAGAAAAGTGAAATATTACTTTGTGTTTGAAGGTACAAAACGTTTATAAGATTTGAGTTGTATTGAGCCTTACTTTGGGAAATTTTTGTTTTGTGATTTATCTTTTTTTCTCAAAAGAAATGCCATCTAATAGAAAAAGGTTTTGATTTTATGAGAGACGGATCAATTTATGCAATTCTGTATGCTGTGGCTTGGATGTTATTGTTTTTATGGCTTCTGAAGAAATATGGAATAAAATCATCTAGCGTATTTGTTACATCATTCTACGTCCTTTTTAGTATATCAGCAATTTTTTTGTATCATAATGAATTTTATGCGTCGAGCTTTAAAACGATTACTTTATTCCCATATGTTTATTTGTTTGTGATGGTATTGTTGTCTCTACAGCCGATAGTGTCTTTTGATAAATCAAATGTAGTTGGTTTGGTTGAGCCTCCACCATCATTGATAGCTGTATTTACTTATGTGTTTATATTTCTGGCAATTTTATCATTACCAAATTCTATCGGTAACGTTGTTTCTGGCATTACACTTTTGTTGCAGGATTCTAATGCTGGAGCGGAACTATATGCAGATGCTCATGGTGGAGGAATTTCAACTAAAAGTATAGCTGATGTACCAAGGTATCTTTTCTCAATATTTTCTTACATAAGCATTTTTGTTTTTTTTTATTATCTTGTACGGCCAAAACTCAATAAATTTGTTCTCTTTGGACTATCAATTGTAATGTTGTATAATCTCGTTAGACCTATTTCTCTAGGTTTAAGGACTGATACTGTAATGACATTATTTGCAATAATGGTTGGTTACATTCTAATGCGACGTTGGATCCCTCTCAAAAGGGGAAAGACGCTGGTGTTGATCGGCTCTATATTTTGTGCAGTCGTTGTTGGATTCATGTTGGTGCTTTCGGCAAGTCGTTTTTCCCAAAACATAGCTGGAATGAATGGGACAAACCTGTATTATATAGCTCAATCTACTTTAAATTTTAACAATTATGGACTAGATGCTGGTGGAATTAGATATGGGGATAGAACATGTAGAATATTTAAAGAATTTTTGGGCTTTGAAAATGTTCCTTCTGGAATCGTTGAAAGGCGTGTAAAGTATCGTCACATGAGAATGAACGATGGTGTTTTCTATACTTTTGTTGGCGATTTTACTTTAGACTTTGGCCCTGTTATTGCGTTTTTTATTTTTGTATTATACTCCATTTTGTTCTCTTTTTTGTCAAATGTTCGTGGAGGTGTAATCTCTTTTTCTCGTCTTCTCATTGTTTATTTAGAAATGTTGATTCCTGTTCAAGGTGGAATGTATTTGTTTACATTCTCTGATGGAGGAAATTATTCATTGGTCGCATTTACTTTAACCGCAATTCTATTTTTCAAATTTGATCATACGAGCTCAAACCAAATAATTTGGGCTTCAAATGAATATCTAGAATACGCTTTTTTACGAAGGTTTCGTGTGATAGGTCTAAAATGAAAAAAACGATTTCTATTGCAATGGCTACATATAATGGTGCAAAATACTTACGAGAACAATTAGAAAGTATTTATAATCAAGATATGCTTCCAGATGAAGTTGTGGTGTCTGATGATGGGTCAAAAGATGAAACTTTGTCAATTCTTGAGGAATATCATCAAAAATATGGTCTGAAATATTCCGTTAATGCTGGAAAACATGGGGTTAATTTCAATTTTTTTCGTGCAATTTCTTTATGTTCAAAGGATGTAATTGCAATAAGTGATCAAGATGATATATGGTTGCCAAATAAAATTTCGGTTTCATATTATAAACTTGCCGAAATAGACAACGGGAAACCTGGATGTGTTTCGTCTTTATGTAATCATATTGATAAAGAAGGCAATCTTATCCAATCTCAAAAAGATGATGTTGATACAAGTGGATACTCGTCAACTTTGCTAACATATGGTAAAGGGCAAGATAGAAGTCAAGGCTGTAGTCTTATGTTCAATAGAAAACTTGCGAATTTGGTTCTTGACAAAGTCAAAATGTATCCTGAAATTGAGACAACAATGTATTATGACGGCTTTATTGCATTTACTGCTGCAATAACAGGTGTGAAGTATAATCTTGGCAAGCGTCTTATGTTATATAGACATCATGGTACAAATGTCCTTGCTTCAGAAAAACAGAAAACTCCGAGTATTGCTTGGCGTATTCGAAAAAATGATTTTTTTATGTTTATTCCTCAAAGTCGAATTGCAAAGTTTTCAAAGCTGCTTGAATGGTTTGATAAAAAAGAAATGCATCAGGAGGCTTATTCGTTGTGTCAAAAGATTGCGTATATTGATAAAGGGTCTCATTTTTTAGGATTAATGAAAATACTTTCCATAAAGGAATTGACAATGTTCAGAAGAATAGAAATCTTTTGTGGGACTCTTGTTATGGATTTTATAAAAATATTTGTCCATTGATTTAACTCGGTATTTATAGAGCATGAAAGACTTATTTCGGAAACTATTGGCGTGTTTGCCTCCAAGGGCTAGCATTCAGGTCCGCTTTTTTTATAACCATCGTCGCTTTGTTGATTTTCGTAATCCAAAATCTTTTTGTGAAAAAATACAATGGTTGAAGGTATATAGTAAAAATCCTTTGTATACAACTTTGGTTGACAAGGTTCTCGTAAAAGATTACGTTGCAAAGATTATTGGTGAAGAATATATTATTCCAACTATTGCTGTGTGGGATAATCCATCAGAAATTGATTGGAGTTTGTTGCCTCAACGGTTTGTCCTCAAAACGAATCATGCTGGAGGTAGTGCTGGGGTTGTAATTTGTAAGAATAAAGATTTTTTTAATAAAGAAGAGGCTGTTGCTAAATTATGGAAATCTTACAATGTTAATAGTTATTCTGTTTCGAAAGAATTCCCATATAAAAATATAAAAAGAAGTGTCTTTGCAGAACAGTATATGGCTCCAAATGACAAAGAAAATGACCGAAATTATGATTTGCCAGATTATAAATTTTTCTGTTTTAATGGAGAGCCTTTGTATTGTCAAGTGATTAGAAATCGAAATTCTGGCGAAACTATAGACTTTTATGATATGGAGTGGAATCACCAAGAATTTGTGGGACTTAATCCTTCGGCGCGTAATGGTTTGACACCCGTAGCTCGTCCTGAATGTTTTGAACAGATGAAAGATGTGTGCCGTAAGTTGGCAAAGAGTCTTCCGTTTGTTAGAGTTGATTTATATGTAGTTGATGGTAAAATGTACTTCGGTGAACTGACTTTTTATCCTGCATCGGGTATGGGCGTGTTTTACCCAAGGGAATGGGATGATAAACTGGGTGAAATGATTAAATTACCTTATACATTCTAAATGGAGAAATGTCATTACAATGCCTACTATGAAAATGAATGTTGATCCTAATAATAGGATTGTTTCAATGATGGTTCATCATATTCAACACTATAATCCTGAACGATATTGGCGTTGGAGAGAAATTGTCGTAAATCCAAATTCTAAAGTCCCCAAAATAATTAAAATTATTATGCTTTTTTATATAAAGAGATGTGATGCGTTTAATAATGCATCTATGGGTACTGATTTAAATCAAGGAGCCGTGTTTGCAACTCGTCCTGAACTTCCGCATGGGTTAAATGGAATAATTATTCATATGGGGGCGAAATTTGGAAAAAATTGTGTAATATATCAGCAGGTTACTGTGGGAGGGCTTCGATATAAAAGACCTTCAATTGGTGATAACGTGATAATTGGTGCTGGAGCAAAAATCTTGGGTGATGTTCACATTGGAAATAATGTGAAAATTGGAGCAAATACTGTAGTGACCAAGGATGTCCCCTCGAATTGCACTGTTGTTGGTGCTCAAATGCGAATAATTGAGGAATCCCCAAATGAAACAAAAAAAATGTAAATGCTTTTATGTATGATTATCTTTTCGCAACTTTGTTACGTTGTCTTAGAAAATTAGTTTTAAAATGATTGATTCAAAGCAAATAAAGAAGAATGTTTCATTGACTATTTCAGTACAGATAGTCTCGTTTTTCGTCAGTTTGGTAATGAATTTACTATTGCCTAAATTTATTGATGAAGAACAGTATTCATACTGGCAAACTTTTTTGCTTTATGTAAGTTATGTTCCGTTATTGCATTTAGGCATACTTGATGGCTTAATGCTTCGATATTCTCAATATGACTACAACGAACTTGATAAGCCATTGGTTCGTTCCCAGTTTACTTTATTTTTCCTGATGGAATTACTTTTTGCATTATTTTTAATTGTGGGCTCTTTTTTTGTTTCCAATGAAATCGCTCGTTTAATCGTTGCATTCTCTGGAATTGCAGTTATTTCAACAAATCTCTTTACCTACACATCCTACACATTTCAACTTACAAATAGAATTTCGAAGTATGCAAAACTAGTCCTATTAGATAAATTAGTATTGGGTGTTGGCGTAATTGTATTAATGGTTGTTGGGGCAAAATATTTTTATCAAGTTTGTTATGTATATTTTGCGGCCCCCTTTATTGCGATTGCATGGGGTTACTTCCATAACAAGGAACTTTATTTTGGAAAAATAGAACCATTAAAAAAAGCTGTTTACGAATACAAGGAAAATTTAATTTCGGGCTTTATGCTTCTTGTCGCCAATCTTTCGTCAATGTTTATGGTTGGTGGTGCGAAAATGGTTGTGCAATGGCGTTATGATACTTTGTTGTTTGGGCAAATTGCATTTGCTTTTAATGTGTCCCACATTTTCCTTACCTTTATAACAGCGGCAAGTGTAGCATTGTTCCCCTCAATTAAACGGATTCAGCCCGAAAAACTTCCTGACTTTTATGAAAAGATTCGTAGTTCAATGTCTTTGATTCTATTTGTGGCCCTGGTTCTATATTTCCCATGCTACAAAGTGTTGCAGTTTTGGCTTCCGAATTATGCAGAAAGTCTCGTATATTTGGGTATTTTGATGCCGATAATCATATTCTCTTCAAAGGTAACTTTGCTTACCAATAATTATTTAAAAGCTTATCGAAAAGAAAAAACGATGCTGAAAATTAATCTTGTTTCCGTCATATTTGCCTTTGCTTCATATCTAGTGTGTGCCTATGGCTTAAACAGCGTGATTTTGCTTTTGTTGTGTCTTGACTTGGTCATAATGTTTCGTTCGATAATTTCCGAAGTTGTCGTAATGAAGTTAATTCAGAAAAACTTCATAAAGGGTTTTGCGTCTGAATTTCTAATGGTTACAGCATTCATTGTTTGTACAATGAAACTTTCGTTAGGAATTGGTTCTGCAGTTTATTTGTCCATACTGGCCTTCTATTTGTTTGGGAATAGGAAATCCTGTGCCTCGCTCCTTAAATTTAGACATCATTAAAGGTGTCGGTTTTGCCTTGCCTTTTGGGGATATTGCGGATGCCCGGTAATTGTCTTATGACTTAATCATTAAGGAGTTGACTTTATTTTTTTTGCAAAACATTCATTATGCTCCCGCGTCTGGGTAGTGTCAAGGGTTTTTCGCAAAAATAGTTTGTTCCAACATCAGATTTAGGCTACATTTCCTTTCTTTCTGCTCTTTTCCAGTTCCCGTTTCA
>NZ_FQYM01000029.1 GCF_900141705.1 Fibrobacter sp. UWP2 | reverse complement strand
GCTTGGTGTTTTTTTGCTGAACCAAATTTACAAGTTGGAGACCACCTTTTTCTTTTTGGTTGCAGAAATTTCAACTAACTTTGGGGCATCTTCCCAAGATGCTCCTAACCGAGGTCAGCGAGAGGGCGTCCGCCATCGACGTCGTGGCGTCCTACATCATCATGTCGGTCGTCATCTATTGCATTGGCGTTTTTGTGGTGGCCGCTTACGCCAAGGAACGCGAACAGAGGGAGCGCCTGGTCTCTAGGCTCGACTACCTCTCCAAGCGAGACCCTCTCACCGAGCTGTACAATCGCCGCTACCTCATCCAGTACCTCGAGAACATGACGTGGAACAGGAGCGGCAACTTCTACATCATCATGTTCGACCTTGACGACTTCAAGCAGGTGAACGACACCTACGGCCACATTTTTGGCGACCAGGTGCTGCGTCGTGTATCAAGGCTGTTCGACGACTTTGTGAACGACGAGGTGGGCGAGTGCGCCGTGCGTTACGGCGGCGAGGAGTTCATCTGCATTATCAAGGCTAAGTCCGAGGTCGACGCCTTTGCGCGTGCCGACAAGTTCCGCGAGGCGGTGGCCATGCTGCAGTGGCCCGACAATCCGATGCTCCACCTCACCATCAGCGGCGGGTTCATGGCGTGCAAGACCTCCGACGAGCCTGACCACAAGCTCATTTTGCGCCAGGTCGACGAACTGCTCTTTACGGCCAAGTCCAGGGGCAAGAACCAGATCAGGAACCACACCATTTAGGGGCTCGGGTACGGGTCCGCCCTCGGCTTTAAACCACTGTTACTCGGGGCGCGTAAGTCGGGGCCGGAGTGCCTGGGTGTTGATAATTTGTTGATTAGTTGTAGCGGCATTTGGGGATATTCCCTTTTTTAGCTTAAAAAATGGGTGCGCAGACCCGTAACCCCTTGATATATATTGGCTTTTTACTAAATTTGAGACTCAAAAATTTTGCTTTTTTAAAAAGGTTATATCATGAAAAGAACATTCCAGCCTCACAATCGTAAGCGTGTCAACAAGCACGGTTTCATGACCCGTATGGAAGACCGTTGGGGTCGTGCTGTGCTCAGCCGTCGCCGCGCCAAGGGCCGCAAGCGCTTGACCATCAGCGACACCATCTACAAGAAGTAAGACGGGGTTGGCTTATAGCCGCTCTGCGTTCTTATCGGCTGCCAAACCAGCCAGCTTATCGGCAAGTAGCCGTCCAAGGCAAGTTCGTCCGCGCAACGTCACTCACAATGCGTTGGATCGAGAGCCCGGACGGTTTTTGTCGTTTTTGTTTTTTGGCTAAAAAGAAGAACGGTAACGCAGTTTACCGCAACAAGTGTCGCAGGGTATTGCGGCCTTTGTTTTATGCGAAGGTCCCCGATATTCAAAAGCCCGTGTGGGCGATGGTCGTGGTGACCGACAGCTCCGCTGAGATGACACCCCAGCGCCTGCGCGAGTCGGCGCAAAAGCTTTTCCGCAAAATGGAATGGGACAGGCCGAGGGATGTGGCAGAAGGCTAAAAACGCGGTGGGGAAGGTGCTCATCGCCCCTATCCGGCTCTACCAGCTGGTCCACCCCTACTTTTTCCACGGGGTCTGCCGTTTCCAGCCAACCTGTTCCAACTATGCAATCGAGGCCATCCGGGTCCACGGACCCTTCAAAGGTTTCTATCTTGCTGTTTTTAGAATTTTGAGATGCAACCCCTTCTGCAAGGGCGGCTACGATCCAGTTCCGCCCAGAAAGGATAAAAGATGAACAAGAATACCCTTATCGGTTCCATTCTTATTGCCGGCATCATGCTGTGGTGGATGACCACAAGCACTTCCAATGCCGAGGCCCAGGCCGCTGCGCAGGCGAAGGCCCGTGCCGCTGCCGCCGCCGAGGCCGCCAAGCCTGACTCCGCCGACGAGCTCGTGCTCCCTGCCCAAACAGGGACGCCCGAGATGAAGGCCGCCCCGGTGCTTGGTGCAGCGCCCGCCCTGAACACCGCCGCAGGCGATAGCGCAGGCGTCGCCGACACCTCCGCCGTGGCCGATAGTGCCAAGGCCGACACGGTCGCCGCCCCGGCGATTACCCCGCGCACGGTGACTGTCGAGACCGACAAGTTCATCATGACGCTCACCAACAAGGGCGGCAAGGTGCAGAGCGTGATTGTGAAGGCCTTGCCCGATAGCGCGGGTCACTTCCCGGAACTCATTCAAGACACGACTCTTGGCGCCCTCGACCTCAAGCTCGGCAAGGCCGACCTGAGCGAAGCCCTCTTTGATGTGAACGGCGCCCCCGAGTGGATTACCGTCGATACCGACACTACTGTTTCTTTCACCTTCAAGGACGCCAACGGCAACCAGGTCGTTCGCAACTACCACTTTACCAAGGAGGGGGTTGCCGTCCGCCAAAGCAACAAGTTCCTGGGCTTCAGGCCGGGCGAGTACGAACTCAGCTGGAACGGCGGTATGAGGGAGACCGAGGAGATCCCGAAGGGCAAGAGCTTTGGCGGGGCGAGCTACTTCTTTAGCGAAGTCATTTTCAACACCACCTACAGCGTGGAACGCGAAATGGTCCGCGACGCCGAGGTGTTCAATAAGGAAGACGGCAAAATCATATGGGCGGGCATGCGCCGCAAGTACGTCGCCATGACGGTCCAGTTCGACGAGGCCGTGCCTGCCACGCTCTCGACCAAGTTCATGAAGGTCGACGACAACGATAAGGATCCGGGCACCTACAAGATTGCTCTGAGCGACTACCTGCGTAACAGCGATTCCCTGAGCTACAGCTTTATGGTGCTCCCGCTTCAGTGGGCCGAGGTCGAGGCGCTCAACAAGGATTACGAGAAGGTCATTGTGAGCGGCTGGTCCTGGTGCGGCGCCGACGTTTGGTTTGTGTGGATTTGCAAAATGCTCCTCAAGCTTCTCAAGCTGTTCTACGAGGCCATTCCCAACTACGGCGTGGCGATTATCCTCGTGACGTTCATTGTGCGCGCCATTACCACGCCGTTCACTGTGAAGCAGCTCAAGTCGACCCGCGGCATGGCTAAGCTCAAACCGCAGCTCGACGAAATCAACGTGAAGTATCGCAGCGACCCGCAAAAGAAGCAGGCCGCCATCATGGAACTCTACAGCAAGAACAACATCAACCCCATGGCGAGTTGCACCGGCGGCTGCCTCCCGATGCTCATCCAAATGCCTATCTTCATGGGCCTCTTCTTTGTGCTCGGCCGCGCTATTGAGCTCCGCGGTATGCCGGCATTCCTCTGGATTAGCGACCTCAGCCGCAGCGATGTGGTGTTCGACGGATTCACGATTCCCTTCATTATGCCTGCCGGTATCGCCATCCTCCCGTGGATCATGGTGGTCACCACCTACTTCCAGACGAAGGTCACCATGGGCAACAGCGCCGGCATGGACCCCGCTCAGCAAAAGATGATGACCTGGATGATGCCCGCGATGATGTTCTTCTTTAGCGCGGTGATGCCATCGGGCCTTGTGCTCTACTGGATTGTGAGCAACTTCTGGAGCATTGCCCAGTACAAGATTATCAACAAGAACCTCGCCCCTGCCGACGGTGCCAGCGCAAAGCTCAAGGGTAAGGACGTGCAGGACGCCAAGATCGTCAAGTAAAACTTTCCTGAAATTTATGTAGTCACCCTCGCCCCCCCCCCCCGCTGGGGCGGGGGTTTCTTTTAAGACCGCTCGCGCATCACTCGGGGATTAAATTACTCCGGCAAGCGCTCGCTCTCGCAACCGCCCTCGGTTAATACCCGAGGGCTTTGTTGCTCACATATCGACCGCTCGCGCTTCACTCGGGGATTAAATTACTCCGACAAGCGCTCGCTCTCGCCTCGACGGCTCATTATGATGAGCCGCCTCTGGCTCACTGGGGCGGGGGCTTTTTGCAGAATCCTGTGACTTTGTATACAAGATTCTTGCAGGGCGAAAATTGCCTATTTTTTTTTCTTCGAAATAAATTATTTTATAAGAAAAGAAAGGGGAGTGCTTGAAAAATGGGACAAAAGGAGAAAATAATGAGACACGTGCGGACAAGGGGCCTACTTTTTGTGGCCCTTCTAGCCGCCTTCATGGTGGCATGCTCGCAAGAGGATACCTCGCCGACCGAGCCGCAAGGCGAAACCGGCGAAAAGACTGGACCGCAGGTGTCTGGCGATAAGCCGGAATACTGTGGGGATAGGGAGGTAATTTATCATCACGATACGGTCACTATCTTCCGCGATACGGCGGAAAGGGTGATTGAAAAAGAGGGGAGTTCCTATACATCGTTCGTGTACAGGGATACGGCCGGCGCAATCGATACGGTGACCAAATATTCGTCGCAATTGAAGTGTGATGTCGGGGAGAATGATCTTTCGTGTCGATATTCTTCGACTGACCTTATCCTGATTCCCATAGATGGTCCATTGATTTCTTATGACCCTCTGGACTACGAGGTTTTCGTTATAGATACCGTCCATTGCCATGTCACAATTACCGATACGGTTGTCAAGGATACGTTCTACATGGATTTGTACAGTTTCAAGCACGATACGACGTTTATCAATTACGGCGAAAGTCGTGCGACCGACTATATCCCGCCGGAGCGCGTCTATGATCCGGGAAGGTTCCCGTTCGATTCGACCGAGATACGGGATTTCTTCGATACACTGGATGTGAGCGATTCCCTGTTGGGAGGCAAGGACTACCTTGAAATCAATTCGGAATTGCGTTTTCACGGGTTTCCGCTGACGGTCCGGGAACAGGTACAAATCGGTGTCATCGCCAAAGACAAGATAATTTCGGATGTGAAATGGCCGGAGAAGTGGGGCCCCCAAGAACATTATTACCAAATTGAAAGAGATAACACGCTAAAAGCAGATACTACGGTTACCTGGACTCTGGAATATACTCGTTATGAGAGGGGACAGGAGGAGAAAGATTCCATCCAGGTAACCACTTTTTTTAAGACCGCTCGCGCTTCACTCGGGGATTAAATTACTCCGGTAGGCGCTCGCTCTCGCCTCGACGGCTCATTATGATGAGCCGCCTCTGGCTCACAGAGACCGCTCAGACCGCTCGCTCGACATCTGAGGATTAGAACCTAAGGTGACGAGGCTACTTGTACTCGTCGCCTTCGAGAGGCTTGCCGAGCAGCTTGTACTTCGCCTTGATGGCGGTACGCAAAAGCGGCCAGCCCACATAGCGGTAGGCGTTGAGCTTTACGGTGCTCAGCACGCGCTTGGAAAGTTCGACGTCGCTTGGCCTGGGGAGCCATTCCATTTTGAAGTCTGCGTCCACGCCCGCGTCCTGGATGAGCGACGTGTAGTCCGCTACGAGGGCGTCGTACGCCTTGAAGCGCACAAAGTGCTTTTTCTCGATGGTGTTGAACCGGTGCTGCAAAAGCTTGCGCTTTACAAATCCCGCCCCCTGCGCAATGAGTTCCTTGTAGGCGAACAGCGCTTGGCGTTCGGTTTGGTAAAGGCTGTCCATGTACACGCCCGATTCGCTAAAGGCTTCGCTCAGGCCGATTTCCAGCTGGTTCACCACGTCGTAGAATTCGTTTTGCTCGGGCGTCTCGAAGAGGTGCATGTAGAACGCCCCCAGCGCGGACGGCTTGAGGTACAAAAAGAACGATTGCAGGTGCGGGCTGTGCTCGGTGCTGCTGGTGAGCGAGATGGCGTCGGCCTTGCTCTCTTCGGCGCGCGCCAGCGCGTTTGGGAAAATGTTCTTGTAATAGACGATGGAGTCGTTCAGCAAGAGCAGGCGCTCAATGCGCTGCATGCCGCTCCCGGGCGTGGTGGGTGTGCAGTCGGCTTGCATTTTGAGGTAGCGGTGCCACATGCCAAAGTCGAACCCGCGGTTTTGCGTGAGGAACAGTTCAATGTTGTTGTCGGCGATGAACTCGTAGGTGGCCTGCGAGAGCTTGCGCTCGTTGGTGAGCAGCACCACCTTGAAGTCCGTCTCGGCGAGGTGCTTGAGCGCAAAGCGAATGTAACCGGGGAGGTCTTCCCCTGTTTGGTAGCTTGCGTAAAGCGCCAGTTTCCGAGACAATTCTGCCATTACCTTCTCCCGCCGCGTTTACCGCGGCCGCTGCTGCCGCGACCGCCCCGCCCCTTGGCTAGCTTTTCGCCAAAGGCCTTGGGGCCGTTCGCCTTTTTGCCCATCTTGTTTGCGGCCTTGCGGTCGCGATTGCGCTTCATGGGCTTGTAATCGGGTTCGTAATCGTCGTCCGCAAAGTCGTCGTCAAAGTCCGGCTGGCTCACGTAGCCCAGCGCCTCGGCGGCCGAAGCGCGGTCGGCGCGTTCTTCCACATTGCGCTCGCCCTGGCGGCGACGCTTTTTGGGTTCGCTGCTCAGCTTTTCGATAATGCTGAAGTCGGCCTGGCCGCGTAGGGGGTCTACGCGGAGCAGGCGCACCATCACCTTGTCCCCGCGGCGGAACGTGCGCCCGCTGCGTTTCCCGTAAGCCAAGCCTTGGTCCGGGTTGAACACGTAGTAATCGTCGCCCGCAATGTCGCGGAAACGCACCAGGCCCTCGGCAATCGGGTCCGAGATGGAGACGTAAATGCCCCATTCCTCGATTCCCGTGACGTTCGCCTCGAAGTCGTCGCCAATACGGTTCTTCAAAATCCAGCAGCTGCACACCTTAATAGAAATACGCTCTACCTTCATGTTCTTGATTTCGTTCGCCGAAATCAGGTCACACACCTCGATGATGTTGTTGGCGCGTTCGGCGTTGATCTCGTTCCCCTTGCGGGCGAGTTCACGGTGGCACCACAGGTCGGCGTAACGGCGGATGGGGCTGGTAAAGTGGCTATAGTCCTGCCAGTTCAAGGCAAAGTGGCCAAAGCTGTTGCTGTCGTAGTGCGCCTTTTGCATGCTGCGCAAAATGCGGTTGGTCAAAGTTTCATCGTCGCCCGCGCGCTTTACCAGGTGCTGGTAGAGTTTGAAGGCAGTCGGGTTCAGGTTGGTGTCGCCGCTCCTGGGCTTGCCCAGGTCGCGCAGCATCACCGGCGCGTCCTTGAACAGGTCGGGGTACATGTAGTACAGCTCCATAATGTCCTTGGTGTCGGGCGCTTCGTGAATACGGTAAATGCCCTGCAGACCGCGGCGCTTGAGTTCCTTGGCGCAGCAGTTGTTGGCGATGAGCATGCACTCCTCGACCCACGAGTTGCTCTCGTCGGTCTCGCGTGGCACAATTTGCACGGGTTCGCCCTTCTCGTTGAACTTGCAGCCGTATTCGGTGCTCTTGAATTCGAGCAGGCCTTCTTTGGTGCGGTTCTTCTTTAAGAGGGCGGTCACCTCGGCCAGGGCCTTGATGGAATCGTCGCCCGCTTCCATCATCTTCACCGCTTCCTGGTAGGTGATGCCTTTCGAGACGTTCACGATACTCCTGTGGAAATCCCAGCTGAGCACGTTCGCATTCTTGTCGAGTTCCATCATGCAGGTGAATGCGCAGCGGTCCACGCCCTGGTGCAAACTGCACACGCCGCTCGAAAGTTTTTCGGGGAGCATGGGCACCGCCGTCCACGGCAGGTACTGTGTGTAGCTGCGTTCAAGCGCTTCCTCGTCGAGGTCGCTCCCTTCGGGTACGTAGTAGCTCACGTCGGCAATATGCACGCCGAGCCTGTATCCGCTTGCGGTGCGTTCCACGCTGATGGCGTCGTCGTGGTCCATGGCGCCTTCGGGGTCAATGCAGAGCACGTCAAGCTTGCGGTAGTCGGCGCGGCCCTTGAAATCCTTCGGGCCCGGTTCCTTGATGCCTTCCACGAACTTCTTGATGGCGGGGGAGAAGTCCTTGGGCAGGTTGCTCTCTTCCATGAACTTCGTTTTGACCTCGTCCCAGCTCACGTTCAACGCCTCGGCGCTGCGGTCTACCTTCGCGAGGTAGCTGTGCTTGAGTTTAGGGTGCGGGTACAGCGTAAAGCTGATGGTCTCGCCTTCCTTGCCCGGGGCCTGGCGGCGGTGGCACATCTCGTACACCTTGCCGGTCTCGAGTTCGTGTACTTCCCACTCCTCGTCACCGGTCTGGTGCAGTATGCCGCGCTTCACGCGAGTCTCGTTTTCTTTGTCGTTCTGGCGTCGGCTGCGGGCGCCGGGGCGGCGGTTGTCTTCGGGGCCCTGGTCTGCGAATTTTTTGCGGCGCTTCTCCATTTTTTCTTCGAGCGGTTCGCCGTCGCCCAGCTGGTATTCCTTGTGGCTGGTGCGCTTTAAAAGACCGCGCTCCACCATGTCGGCGAGCAACTGCTTGAATGCCATCTTCTGCTTTTTAGGGAGTCCCAGGGCGCCTCGGAGCTGGCTACCCACCATGGGCTCGTCACGCAAAATAGCGATAATCTGTTCTTCGCTCGGTAACTGTTTTTGCATATCAGGCCTCCTTGGCGTAGGGCATAGCAGATTCAATCAGGTCGTGCATTTCGTCGCGAAGTTCGCCCATCGGCTTGTCGGCGTAATCTTCGGCCTTCACAAGCGGGTGGACCACAATCTTGACTTCTCCGCCGTACACCGCCCACTTAACCTTGGGCAAATGTTCGCCGGTATTCACTAATGTAATTGGTAAAATGTCAAAATGGTGTTCTTTCGCCATACGGAATATCCCATTTTGGAATTTGAGCATGTGACCGTCGGCGGTGCGGTGCCCCTCGGGGAACACGGCGATGTTGTAGCCCTTGCTCAAACGGTCGGCGAGAATCTTGCCCATGCCGCCGTTGTCGCGCGGGTTCTTGTTCACGGGTATGCAACCGATGCTGTTGAGCACCCAGCCAAATACGGGGGCTTTCCACAGGCTGGCCTTGGCAATAAAGGCGATGTTGCCGATAGCGGGCCAAAGCACGTTGATGTCGAGGAAGCTTTGGTGGTTGGCGACAATGACAAAACCATTTTTGCCCTGGGGTATGTTCTCCTGGCCTTCGACCGAGAGTTTAATACCGAACAGCTTGAACTGGATGTGCGTAAAAAAGAATGTGCACACCTGGGTGATTTCGTTTTTTTTGCCGATGATGCTCTTGTACAAAATAAACGGGACGCCCAAAATGAGCATGCCCGCGACCACGCTGAGGTAATAAAAAGTCGCTAAAATCGCTCGCATAAAAATCCTTCGCTAACAACCTTTAATCTATAAAATGTACTACTTAATTTTCCAGTTCAGTTTTTGGCCGGCGGCCAGCGGCACCACGCCGTTCACCACCTCGGGCACGGTCCACTGTTCCTTGACCACCTCGATTTGCTTGGTGGTGCGGTGGAGACCGTAAAAGTCGGCTCCAAAACCGGCGATAAAGTTCGGCAGTTTGTCAAGCGCTCCGCCGCGCTCGAATTCCTGCACCAGGAGCGGGATGGCGACCGGGGCGCTGTAGACGCCCGCTGCGCCGCACGGGCACTCCTTTTTCCCTTGCTGGTGCGGCGCAGAGTCCGTGCCGAGAAAAAACTTGGGGTTGCCGCTAAACGCGGCTTCGCGGATCGCGGCACGGTCTTCCGGCCGCTTGGGGAGGGGCTTGCAAAAATGGTGCGGCCGGAGGGCGTCGCCCACCACGTCGTCGAGAGTCATCACCAGGTGGTGAACCGTGAAGGTGGCTGCCACGTTTGGCCCCAGGCGCTTGACCGCCTCCACCGACTTGGCGCTGCTCAAGTGCTCGAACACAATCTTTAGCTTGGGGAATTTTTCGGCGAGCGTCTCCACGCGCTTGATGAATGCGGGTTCGCGGTCCAGGCAGAATTCGCCAGGCTCCTCGCCGTGTACGCACAGTACAAGCCCCAGTTTTTCCATCATGGCGACCACGGGGAAAATCCCCTCGAAGTCGCTGATGCCGTCGGCGCTGTTGGTGGTGACGCCGGCGGGGTAGTACTTGCCCGCGACCACGCCTACGGCCATCATGCTTTTCAAGTCCTGCTCGGTGTAGTTCGGGTTCAGCTTGAAGGTCATGAGCGGCACAAAGTCGGGGCGCACCGGTGCGGCCGCGACCATGATCTGCTTTTTGTATTCGTCAATCGCCGCCGCGCTCGTCATGGCGGGCACGGTGTTCGGCATAATGATGGCACGGCCAAACTGGCTTACAAGGTCTCGCACATAGCCGGGCATGAGATCGCCCTGGCGCAGGTGGGCATGAAAATCATCGGGTAAGGGTAGTAACATGTGGAGGAATGTAGTAAATAGTTACTGGTTTATAGTTGCCAGTTGCTAGTATAAGTCGGTTTCCGCTTGTTGTCAACTAAGCTGCTTTAACCGCTGGCTCGCAGGTCGCGGAACAGCTCGTGCGAAATGTCGTTGTCGGCATGCAGCCAGTAGTCAAAGGAATGCGGCTCGGTGAGCACACGCTTGTGCAAAAAGCAAATGTTGCAGTTCAGTTCCTTGGCAATCACCAGGTCGTGCGTAATGATGATGATGGAGGTCTTGAACAGCGTACGCATGTTGTCGATCAGCGGCAGCAGGTTGCGACGGTTGTAGTTGTCCAAACCGGCGGTCGGTTCGTCCATCAGCAAAAGTTCCGGGTCCATGGCCCACGAGCGGGCGATGGCCACGCGCTTCTGCATGCCCATGCTCAGCTGGTGCGGGAACATGTCGGCAAAGTCCCTCACACGCATCAGGTCCATGGCCATGTTGATCTTGTCTTCAATATCCTTAAGCGAGCCTTTTTTGTGGTAGCGCAGCGGCAGGGCAATGTTGTCGCGCACGCGCAGGTTCGAAATGAGAGCTCCGTTCTGGAACACAAGTCCCACCTGGCGCTTGGCGATTTCGAGTGCCGTTTGGCGTTCGGCGGGGATGTGCTCGCCAAAGTAGTAGAGCCTGCCTTCGCTTGGACGGGCGAGCCCCGCGATTACGCGCAAAAGGGCGCTCTTGCCCTGGCCCGAAGGGCCTCCAATGCAAAGCGTCTCGCCGCGCTGCAAAACCAGGTTCGCGCCGCAGATGATTTCCTTGTCGTTGCTCTTGGAAGTGTCGAAAAACGCAATGGCCCGCGGCTTCGAGAAAGTCGTGCCGACCAGTCCCTGGTAGGAAAGGTGCAAGTTTTCTATGCGGAGGGCTTCGTTATTCATTAGATAATCTTCGAAATCTCGTTGAAGTAATCCAAGAAATAGAACAAAGAAAGAATCACGTCGGCGCACACAATGTAAAAGAAGGACTTGATGACAGACTTGCCGGTCGCCTTGGGGACCTGGCGCACGTCACGCGGGATGTTCATTGCCTGGTAGCAGGCGTTGGTGGTGATGATGCACCCGAACACCACGGGCTTGATGATAATAAAGATGAAGTCGGTGAACGACATCGCCTTGAGGATCTCGGTCGAGAGGTAGTCCCAGGTGAGCTGCAGGTTGAGCGCGTTCCCGGTTACGGCGATAAGCCCCTTGATTACCAGGTAGCCCGCCCCGATGGCGCTTCCGCTAAAGAGGATGGTCATGATGAAGGTCGCGATGGTCCCGCCAATGAGCCCCGGCATCACTAGGTAGCGGATGGGGTCCACGCCCATGGTCGCAAGCGCATCGACTTCGGAGTTAATGACCATTCCGCCAATGTAGGTGGTGAGCGAGGAGCCGCTTCGGCCCGCGATGAGGAACGCGGTGAGGATGGGCCCGAGTTCACGGATAATCACGACCACCATGAGACTTCCCACCACGTCCGAGAAACCGACTTTGCCCATCATGGTCATCACTTCGACAATCACGATGGAGCCAAACAAGGTGGCCACCACAAAAAGGATTGGGAAAATCTCGACGCCCGTAAAAAAGGTCTGCAAAATCACGTTGCGGGAGTCGGTCTTGAAACTGCGGCTCTCGGAGAATATGGAGGCGATGGCACGGCAGAACAAGGCCACCTGCTGGCCCACAGGACGGTGCAACAAGAACATGCCCAGCTTGTGGAAAAGCCATCCCACAGCCGTGAGCTTGTCTTCTGATCTAGCGATTTCCTGTGCCATCTGCCTCGTCTACCAGTTTTTTACCATTCACCGCGTTCAAAATCTCTTGCCAAACGCTATCCAGGCCAGTCTTCTTGAATGCACTTACGCAAAGTGGCTTGGCGTCCAGGCCCAGGCGCTCTTGAATCAACTTTAGATTCTTGGCGCACTCCGACTGGTTCACCTTGTCCCGCTTGCTGGCGATCACCAGCACGGGGCAGCCCGTGGCGCGGATGCTCTCCACCGTCTCTATGTCGATGGGGGTGCCTCCGTGGCGTATGTCCACCAAGTAAACGAGACCGCGCAAGTCACGGCACTTCTCCACGTATTCGCGGATAAAGTCGGCCATTTGGTCACGCTTGGAATTGCTTACCTTGGCAAAGCCTACACCAGGTAAATCTACAAGAAAAAACTGGTCGTTGACTTTGAAAAAATTGATTTCGCGGGTCTTTCCGGGGGTAGAACTAGTCTTGACGAGCTTTTTTTGCCCCATCAGGGCGTTCAAAAGAGAGGATTTGCCCACGTTGCTGCGCCCGAGGAACGCCACCTGGGGCAGCCTTTGCTCGGGGAGCCCCTTGAGGTTCACCGCCGCCTTCACAAACTCGGTCGAGCGAATTTCGAAGCCGCCCACGGTGACTGGGGCTTGGTGCGGTTTCTTTTCGCCGAAACTCACAGGCTGACCCTCCCTTCAAAGGCGCGGAGCATGGTGATCTCGTCCACGAACTCCAGGTCGCTCCCCATGGGGATGCCGCGGGCAAGGCGCGTGCGCTTGACGTTGACGCCGGCGAGCATGCGGTCGATCATCAGGGCAGTACTATCGGCTTCGGGGCTAGAGCCCAGCGCCAGCACAAGTTCCTCGATGCCCTCGTCCTGGATGCGCTTAACCAGCTGCGGCAGGTGCAGGGCTTCGGGACCAACGCCGTCGAGCGGCGAGATCACGCCTCCCAGTACAAAGTATAGCCCCTTGAAAATGCCGGAGCGTTCGAACGGGATGATGTCGGAACTTTTCTCCACAACGCAAAGAGACTTGGCACCGCTGCGGCTTTCGCAAATGGGGCAAACGTCTTGGTCGGTAAAACCGTGACAACGCGGGCAGGGGTGAACCATCTCGCTCGCGTTTGTTAGGCTTGTGGCAAAGCGCTCTACATCGCCCTTGCTGCGGGTGAGCATGTGGTACGCCAAACGACGGGCCGTTTTTTGCCCAATGCCGGGCAGGCCTGCGAATTCGGCGATCAGCGCTTCCAAGCTTTGCGGTTCAACGTTCATGGGCCCACGTGTAAGCGTCGTTAATGCAGCGGTTCAACAAAGCGACAGACAGGTTCAGTTCTTTGAGCACGTCCACAATCACGTGCTGGTCGTCCTGCTCCACGGCGTCGGCAAGGCGGAGCAACGTGCCCAGGCGCCCCTTGCGTTCTAGCAGGGCCTGGCGCATTTCTTCGTCGGCGGGGGAGTCTGTCAAAATCGATTCAAGCGGAGCGCCCACGAGGGCGTCCATACGGCTGATGAGCCCCACCATGAATGCCTTGGCTGGCATGTCGGTGGCGGTCCCCTCGACCACGCGGGCGACGAGCTCCAGGAACTTGGCGCGGTGGCTCGCGTTCTGGAACAGCGGGGAACTCTGCGGCGCGACTCCCATTTCGGGTCTTGCGTACAGCATGAGCATCAACCATTCCTGGATGTTCCGCATGCCGATCCACACAATGGCGTCGCGCACGTTCGAAATGCTGTGCGACTTGAACTGGGCGTCCGAATTTACAAAGCGCAGCAGGTTCGTCGCCATGTCGCCGTATTCGCTAAAGCAGTCGCACAGTTCGTCCAGACTCGGGTGCGTACGCAGCAAAAGCAAAATGCGGAGTATCGCTGCCGAAGTGGCGTCGATTTTTTTGCCGGTGACCAGTTCGGGCTTGGCAAAAAAGAACCCCTGAAAGTAGTCGTAGCCGTCGGCGAGGCACTTTTTAAAGACAGCCTTCGTCTCGACCTTCTCGGCGAGAATCTTGATGTTCTTGGACTTGAAGAACTGCGCCGCCTCGGTCATGTTGCTGGCGCTGTTCTCGACCAGGTCCATTTTCACATAGCTTACGTAGGGGAACAACGGGGCGTAGCGGGTGAGGAACTCTTCGTTGTAGATGAAATCGTCGAGGGCGAGCTCGAAACCGCGACTTTTGTAACGCTCCACCGCCTTGACCAAGGTTTCGTCGACTTCCACGTCCTCCAAGATCTCGAGCACAAAGCAGCGCGGGTTCAAAAGCCCGAACACGTTGTCGAGCAGCATGTCGCGACTGCAATTGATAAAGGCCTTGTGGTCCCCGATGAGCTTGGGGAGGCCGATGTTGTTCAGTACGTTCTCGAGCACTTGCGCCGTGGCGAGCACGTCGCTTGCAATGACCGCGGTGTCGCTCGAGGGCGAGTCGCGGAACAAAAGTTCGTAGGCGTATATCTTGCCTTCTCGGTCAAGGATGGGTTGTCGTGCTAGATAGGCGAGTGAATGCATACTAGATACGGGCGCTCTTGATGCCGAACAGGAGGATGCTCCTGGCGCCGGCGTCCCAAAGCTTGTCCATGATGGCGTTGGCTTCGTCCTGCGGCACCATGGCTTTCACAGAGTACCATTCACGGCCGTGCAGCTTAGTGACCGTCGGGGCGTCCAGGCCCGGAGTGAGGTCGCAAGCCTTTTGCAAGAGTTCTGCGGGGCAGTCGTACTCGATCATCATGTACGATTGCGCGACCAGCTTGCCCTCAATGCGGCGGATGAGCGTGTGCACCTCTTCGAGTTCCGTTTTTTGCGGGTTGCAGAAGAGGGCGGCGTTGCTGCGGAACAAGGGCTCGCCAATAATGCGGAGTCCCGCCTGCTTGAGTGTCGTGCCGGTTTCCACAACGTCCACAATGGCGTCGGCGACGCCTAGGCTCACCGAGATTTCGACGGCGCCTTCGAGCACCACAAAGTCCATCGGCTTCTTGTAGTAGGTTTCCACGATGTTGGGGAAACTTGTGGCGATGGTCTTGTCCTTGAGCTCGGCGAGCTCCTGGATGGGACTCTCGTTCGGGACGGCGGCGCACATCTTGGAGGCGCCAAAGGGCAGGTCCAAAACCTTTACGGCAGGGCTCTTGGCCTCGGCGTTAAAGTCGATTCCCGTGATGCCCGCGTCAATGATGCCGCGGCCCACGTACATGGGGATGTCGCTCGGACGGAGGAAAAAGAACTCGATTCCGTTCTTTTGGTCAATTTGGGTAAGAGTTTTGTAGGGCTTCGATGCCTTGTAGCCGCAGGCCTTCAAAAGTTCCTGCGTCGGTTCAAAGAGCATGCCCTTGTTGGGGAGAGCAACCTTGATCATAGTTTTGCGTACACTTCTTCGAGGGTTAAGCCTTTTTCGGCCATCATCACGGCCACGTAGTAAAGCACTTGGGAAAGTTCAAGGCACTGGGCGTCGCGCGATTCAAAGCGGGCAGCCTGCCAAGATTCGGCGGCCTCCTCGACCAGCTTTTTGCCAATGGCGTGGGGACCCTTCTTAAAGAGTTCGGTGGTTCCCTTGCCCTCGGGCATTTCCTTTTTGCGCTGGCATGCCAGTGCGAACATTTCTTCAAAAGTCATTTTGGACCTCGTTAGTTTTACTGCCCTCAAATGTAGAAAAACGGGTGTGCGTTTGAACTTCGCCGGGGGCGCGCATGCCCGCTTTTGCACGATGCTACGCTAATTTTACAATTTGCCTTGCAAAACAAGAGTATATTTTTAACGGCGGCCCTCCGTTTAGAGCGCCGCCAAAACGATTTTGCTGTTTTATTTAGGGATGAGAAAATGAAAAGACTCCGTACATTCGCCCTGCTTGGCGTCTCGGCGTTGGTGCTGCTCTCTTGCGCCAAGGGCCCCGATTTAAGGAACCCGCAACATTTCAGGACCAAAACCGGCGTGATTGGCGTGTTCCGCCAGCCCGCCTTTTATTGCAGCGAGGCGAACCCGCACTTTATGCAGCTGGGCCCTGATTCGGCTGTGCAGGTCAAACCCACCTGGAGCGAAGATCAAGATAATTTGTTTGTGACCGAGCAGCCCGCGGGCAAGGCGGTGCTCCGCTCCTACTCGTACTCTTGTGGTGGTCGCGACAACAAGTTTGTGCTCGACTCGACCACCCCCGGCCCCATTGGCGTGGTGGTTCCCGAAAAGGGTTTTTGCAAGACCGTCATCTCGTTTGTGCAGGGCGACAAACTGTTTGACCACAATGACGCCCTTCTCGAGGAGATTGCCAAAAAGAGCCGCGTCGCCATCAACATGTCCGAGCTCCCGTATTGCGAGGTCTACGACAACACCGGAGCCGCCGTTTCGTTCGCCGACCGCGATTCCCTTATGCTTGAGCAGTACGCCGCCGCCGTCAAGGACGCCGCCGACGCCATGTCCGACGAAATCTTCCCGCTGGTCGTCATTGACTCGGCCTACATGAACGACAAAGTCGCCTGGAACGTCGACACCACCAAGGTGCTTATGGCGGTGTTCAACAGCACGCCTGACAGCTACCAGGACGGCGCTTCCATCAAGCTCGAGAATGAGCTGTGGGCGGTGAGCGAACGCGAACTCTACCTGTGGTACAAGGCGAACAACGCCGGCGTACGCAACTGGCACCTCCGTTTCAATCAGCTCTTTGGCAAGCCCAAGGACGAACGGCTCACGCACTTCAGCCTCGTTTGGGTCAAACCCTCCGACCTCATGCGCCCCGCCTACGTGACCGACGTCAAGAGCAGCGAAATGAAGACTTTGTTCGAAGACGACCTGGACGAAGGCAGCGACAGCACCAGCTCCGAAACCATGATCTGGTTCAAGAACTGGTTCGACGATCAGCGTGCCAAGAGTTACGGCCCCAAGGGCTACCCCTGGACCCGCCTGGGCTACACCTACGACTGGGGCAGCACAAGCGGCAAGTATGGCCTCTCCGAGTTCATTGTGTTGCCGGGCGCCGAAGTCGAAGTGCGCTTCACCAAGAACATGAAATCGTTCTTACAGTGGCTCAACGACCGCAAAAACTAGCGGTTTGCTTTTAAGCTTTTTTGCTGACGACGACCCGCCACAACTGCTGGCGGGCTTCTTTGTATTTGCGCTCGAATGCCGTTTGCGGTTCTTGCGCGTCAAAGGGGACACAGTCGGCCGTCATGCCAATGTTTAGCACGCGCACGGCCTCGGCGAACTCCCGCGCGTAAATCTCCCAGTTGGTGCGGAGTTCCGTGACGCGGGCGAGCCGCATGAGTGTGGGAAAAATGGGGTGCAGGTGGAACCGCCGTGTGGCTTCGCTCTGCTTTGGCCACGGGTTGGGGTAGTATACTGCATGGTAGGGGATTTCCCATTCGCCCGTGCGCACCTTCTCTAGCGCGAGCCGCCAAAAGTCCAGCAGTTCGGCTCGCACCCAAAACGCGTTGGGCGGGGCCTCGCTCGCGGCGCGTGAAAGTCTTGCCGCCGACTTGTCGATCCCTACCACCGGCATGCCCTGGAATTTTCTCGCCAGGTGGAGTGTGCTCTCGCCGGTGCCGCAACCCGAATCCAAAACAACCTGTGTGGCCTTGTGGCCGGGGGCGTCTCCGTTTGCCGAGCCCTTGGTATAAAAATCCTCGATAAATTTTTGGCTCTCTTCAAATGCCGCCCTCGTGTGGTCTGCCACGGGTCGTAAAAAAACCGTCGAGGCGTATTTGCGCACGACGGATTCCAAATCCTTGTAGATGTCTTCTTGGTTCGATGTGACCTGGCGAACGCCTTGGAACGGCCCTGAACCTTGCATCACTTTTTCCAGATGGAAAGCCTGTTGCCGCCCATCAGCTCCACGTCGTCGAGCCACACTTCGCCCGAACCGTTGAACTGCCAGGCGAATTGCGATGCGCAGGTGAGGTCCGTTTTGCCCGCGTTGTCTTTGAGCGGGACCGAGACCTTGGTCCAGTTTTCGTACTGCGACACTTCAAAGCGGAGCACTTCCTGGTTGGCAGAGGAAGCCTTGGTCTTGTCGAGCACGGTGAACACCATGTTCACCGTCGACTTGATCTTGAACGAAACCGAGTCGATGGACGAAATGTCGTTGCAGTACGAGCTGTCGCTCTTGCCGATCTCGATTCCCATGACCGCCCACGGGTAGGTATTGAATCCGGTGGTTGAGTCTTCGACTATGTCGCCGAACTCCACGCCGACGTGTGCAAACTTGTTGCCATCTTCTTCTTCGATGGCAAAGTGCTGGTCTTCGTCAATAAAGCTGGGCGTCACGTTCGCATATTCGTACGAGAAGTACCACCAGCCGCCATCGTAGGTGTGCGCCGGCATAAAGCGGTGCTGGAAGTTGCCGTCCTCGAAGTCGTCCAGCAAAAGCGACTTGCTCTCGCTGGCAAACGTGCTGGCGCTAATTTTTTTGCCGCTCAGCGCGGTGAGGTAAGAACTTGTGGTGTCGCCGTCTTCCTTGGGTACAAACACCATGCTGATTGGGCCCGTGGGCACCGATTCCAGGGTGAATTCGCCCTGGACGACTTTGGCCTCGTGGTCCAGGCCGCGCAGCTTGATGGTGCCGTTTGCAGTGGAGCCCACCGAGCCCGTGATGGTCGCGATTTCTTCGAGATTGTTCATGCCAAGGTCAATGAGGCCGTCTTCGGTGACTTCGACCGGGACCTGCACCGCCTTGCCTTCGCTAATGGCTTCGAGCGTGTAGCTTCCCTTGGGGATGTCGTTGAATTCCACGGTGCCCTTGTCGTCGGCTTTGGCGGTGTAGCTGCCGCCCGCGCTGGCAAAGCCGAGGGTTTCGCTCTCAATGAGGTTCACCTTGATGCGGGCCGCCGGGGTGGAACCATCCACAAACGAGGCCACGATCGCGTTGCCTGCTTCGGTACCGCTGGAGCCGCCGCCGGCAGTTTTTTCGCTGTCGGAGCAACCCGTAAATGCGGCTAGGCCCATGGCCAGTATGGGTATCCAAACTTTTTCCACGTTCGAAAAATACAATTTTTTTTGCAGAGACTTCATGGCTAGCCCTCCTTTTTGGGGGTTGCCGGTGCAGAATCTGCTGCCGTGGCGGGGTCGTCGACCTTGTCGCTCAGCGGGAACATGGCGATGTTCAGTGCGTAAACGCGGTCTGCGCGCTCGCTTTTGCGGGTAAACTGCAAAAGGCCGCGCCTGAATTCTTCAATGCGGTGCTTGATCTCGGGCAAGTCCGACTCGTCGGCGGTAAACACCACGCTCGAGATGTCGCGTTCTTCGGGCTTGTGGCGGTCCAGCGACTCTTGCGCCAGTTCCATGGTGTGCCTGTGGAAGTCGCGAACCGCGCGGCTCTTGACTTCGCCGCCCGTGCTCAAAATTTGGTCGGTAATGTTCCAGCCGCCGTTGCCGTCGGGCACCACCAGGCCCAACTGCTTTAAAATGCCGAGCGCGTTGCGGGCGTCGTCGTGCGAAATGGGCGGGTTCAGGTGTTCGGCCAGCTGGTTCACGTTGCTGGTGTCTTTGGTAATGCCAATCAGGGCGCGGAGTGCCGCGCAGGCCCAGCTGCCAAAGTAGGCGAGCTCCGGCTTCGATAGCACGCGGGTCTCGAGCGAGCGCAGCTCCAAAAGCTTGTAGTAGAGCTCCGAGAGCGTCTGCTTGGCCTTGGTCTTGTTAAAACGGTAGAGGGTCTTGAAGTATTCGGCGCGGCGGTCGTCCAGCCCGCAAAGGCGAATGAAAACCGGGAGTGTTCCCTCGTTCAGGTGCCCTTCTTTTTGGAACACGCGTACAAGCCAGGCCGGGTCCACGCCGGTCTTTTGGCCAAGGTAGCGGTAGCTGGTGAACGGGTTGTCCTTTTTGCTTTCGGTGAACCAGTCCTTCAGAAACTCGCGGTATTCCAAATAATCTAAAACTTCGGGCATAGCAATAATCTAACCAAAAGTAAAAAAAGAAGAACCGCGACAGCCCTCGAACGTAAATTTCCCGTTGCATATTTTTCAACACCGGTAGTTTAAGATCGGGGGCAGGATGGCTTTTTTTGCCTTTTTTTAGCGAATTCTGACTCTTATCGGCCCAAATCCACCCTGAAGGTCTGCCTGGAGGCGTTGCGGATGACGTAGACACCCCTGTTGAAGCCTGCCGCCTTGAGTCCGGCCTTCAGGTCCGAGAGCGTTGCGCCGGCGTCCAGGCGGATATTCCCGAGCTCGGAGCCCATCAGGTCGAATACCCTGTAGGTGCCCGCGACACTCGCAAATGCGCCAGCGGCTCCAGCGGCGATTTTCGGCACAATGCCCGTGGTGCCGTTCCTGATGTCCTCAGCGCTGCCTTCGCTTTCCCCAAAGGCAATCCAGTCGAGGTTCACGTAGTCGCTTGTCACCAGCACCTTGAGCACGTGCTCGCCCGTGGTGAGTTCCTTGGTGGTCGTGCCCTTGAAGGTCTCATAGGTGTCGAATTCCCCGGTGCCTGCGAGTGCGAGCGTGTCGGTAATCGGCTCGTCGTCCATAAAGAGCTGCACGCTCGTGTTGTCCATGCCGCTCGCGTAGCTGAGTTCGAAGGGGAGCTTGCCACCCGCCTGCACGTTCACGGTGTATTCCAGCCATTCGCCCTTCTGCGTGTAGCCTACGGCAAATCCGTCGCCGTTTTTCACGATGTCCACGCGGTCTTCGCGGTATTCGCCGCCCTGGTTCTTGGTGTCCATGTCGTAGTAGGCCTTGCCGGCACCGCCCACGTCGTAGTTCTCGAAGTCGATGAAGTTTGATGCCCCTTCGACCTTTGCGCCCACCACGGGCAATTCGCACTTGGCTTCGGCGTCAGTAAGTTTCGCCTTGCAGAACGGGCCCTGCGGAATGGAGGTCTTGCTGTCCTCGAATTCCCAGTAGTCCGCCTCGAAATCGCCCGCGAACACGAAGAACACGTCGTGCTTGCCAACCGCACCGGAGAGCGGCACCGTCACCAGGCCGTCAGCGCTAAATTCCGCCTTGCCGACGATTTCGCCATCCACCTTGTCCAGGCGGACGGTGATGCTCGACGCCTTCTTGACGCTCAGGACGGATGCCGAGAAGCTTTCCGCGCCCGCGTCGCCGAATTCCACGCCGCTAATCTTGGTGTAGTCGCCGTCGCCGATGTTCGTGAGGATTACGTTGCCCACGTCCTTCGCGTTACGGCTCTTGACGCCCTCGCTCCAAGACATGGTTTCGGCTTCCACGCGCTTGTACGGGTCAAAATCTTCGACCTGCGCCACGCCGTTTTCGGGCCAGAAGTCGATTTTCTGGATAGTTCCGTCGGCGTTGTAGTGCATCTCGGCCACGGAGACCGAGCGGCGTTCCGCATGCTTGTAGGCCTGCCCGATTTTAGCCTGGTATTCTGCCCAAAGCAGGTAATTCAGGCCGAAAACGTAAGATTTTCCCTTGTAGTCGATGATACCCGGGTGGTTCCCGCGGCTCTTCGAGGAATGCGGCATGATATCGCCCTTGTAGTTCCACGGGCCGGTGGGGGAGTCGCTCATGGCATACCCGATGCCCTCGGAGCAGCAGGTGGAGGCGAACGCCATGTAGTAATGACCATCGCGCTTGTAGAACCACGGACCTTCCTGGTAGTCCTTGATTTTCGGGTACGTCACGATGGAACCGTCGGTGTGTATCATGTCCTTCTTGAGCTTGACCATGTAGAGTTCGGGGTTGCCCCAGTACATGTAGGCCTGGCCGTCGTCGTCAATCCATACGGTAGGGTCGATGTCGTTCCAGTGCTCGCGCTGCCACACGAGCTGGCCGTTCAGCGGGTCCGTGAAGGGGCCGTAGGGGCTGTCCGAAACCAGCACTGAGATGCCGTGGCCGTGGATGGGGCAGTACATGAACCATTTGCCGTCGCGCTCGATGACCTGTTCAGCCCATGCGCCGTTGTTGGAATTGTACCACTTGAAGTCCCCGAGAGAGGCGACCGCGCCGTGATCCGTCCAGTTGACCATGTCGGTGGAGGTGTACAGCAGCCAGTCGTACATCATGAACCCGTCGGCGTTGTCGTCGTCGTGGGTCGTGTACAGGTAAACCGTGTCGCCGTGCACGTAGGGGGCCGGGTCCGCCGTATACTTTGTCGTGATGATGGGGTGCTGAGCAAAAGCCGCGCAGGCCAATACCAAAAAACCGAATAAGACTTTTTTCATCTTAAACTCCAAACATTTTATACATCAATGATAAAGATATACCGTAAAAAGCCCCGCTGAACATGGCAGGGTTGATTTATCGTTGACAATTTTTCAATAGGCGGGGGAGGTTTCCCCTTTGAATGCTTAGATTTTTTTCGCTATATTATGCGATGGATGGGTGAGTTCCGACAACACAAGTGAGGATGTTTGTGAAAAAATTTGCATTCCAGTCGGCGGCACTTGCCGCGTTTACTCTGGCCCCGGTCTTTGCCGCGACCGCCTACATCAACGAAATCGGCTACCGTCCGGGCGATTCCAAGGAACTTGCCCTTGTGGACGCCAACGGAAACGTGGATTTTGTGAATGCCGCGGGGCAGGTCGCGCTTTCTGTGACGCCCAAGGCGGCCTCGTTCTGGGATGCCAGCGGCCAGAACGTGCAGCTGGTCGACTTCTCGAAGCTTGTTGAGCCGGGCAAGTATAGTGTCAAGGTGAACGGCAACGAGCTCCGTTCCGACCTTGTGGTAAAAACCAAGACTTACGAAGACGTTGTGAAGGCAGCCCTCAAGTGGTTCTACTACCAGCGCGCCTCCATGTCGTTGGAAGAACAGTACGCCGGCAAGTGGAGCCGTGCCGCGGGCCACACCAATGCGACCGTTGAACTGCACAACTCCACCGGGGCCTCGGGCACAATCAACTCCACCAAGGGCTGGTACGACGCCGGCGACTACGGCCGCTACATTGTGAACTCAGGCATCACCACTTACACGCTCCTTTCGCTTTATGAACACTTCCCCGAGTATTTCAAGACCCTCAAGTGGAACATCCCGGCAGACGGAAGCCTGCCCGATTTGCTTGCCGAGATCAAGTGGAATTTGGACTGGATGCTCACCATGCAGGCGAACGACGGCGGCGTTTACCACAAACTCACCTCCCTCGGCTTCCCGGGCGACGTGATGCCCGCGCAAGACAATTCCAAGCTCTACGCCATTGGCAAGAGCACGGCAGGCACCTTCGACTTTGCGGCCGTAATGGCGCTCGCCTCTCGAGTGTACAAGCCCTTTGACGCCTCCTATGCGACCAAGTGCCTTGATGCTGCCAAGAAGGCTTACAGCTGGGGTTTGCAGAACCCCAACCAGAACTTCACGGCGAACCCGAGCGGTGTTTCGACCGGCGCATACGAAGATTCAAAACCTGGCGATGAAAAAATCTTTGCTGGTACCGAACTTTTCATTACCACAGGCGACGCCTCGTACAAGCAGAGCGGCACCACCGAGTACATTTCGTACTGGGGCGATGTGACGGGTCTTGCCACCTACGAGAAGGCGACGCACCAGGCGTTTGGTGACGCCGGTGAAGCCAAGCAGAAAATCTTGGGCACCGCCGACGGCTTTGTGAAGCGCGCCGAATCGGGCTTTGGCGTGGTGATGGCGAAGGACGACTTTGTCTGGGGTTCCAACTCCACGGCCGCCAACCAGGGCGTTTGGTTGTTGCACGCCTACTACCTGACGGGCGATGAAAAATATTACAACGCGGCTGTCAAGGCGCTCGACTATTTGCTGGGCAAAAACCCGCTCGACATGTCGTTTGTGACCGGTTTCGGCACCAAGTCGCCCAAGATGCCGCACCACCGCCCCAGTACCTCCGACAACGTCGATGACCCGATCCCCGGAATGCTAGTGGGAGGCCCGCAGCCCGGAGGCGAAGACGTGGGCTCCGCTGCCGAGTGGAAGTGCGCCGACTACAGAACAGGCCAGGCCGCTACCGCTTATACCGACCAGCGCTGCAGCTACGCCACCAACGAGGTTGCCATCAACTGGAACGCCCCGCTTGCCTATTTGGCGGGCGCTCTCGAGGCCCTCAACGCCGGCTACGCTCCCGAATTTGCTGTTGACGGAGTCGCCAAGGGTGAACTGCCGACCTCCAGTTCGTCGGTTGCCGAGTCTTCTAGCTCGCAGGGCCCCACCGGGTTCACTGCCCCCGTGGAACGCGACTTGGTACGCGAATCGCAGCCTCGCTTCCGCTTTGACAACCACAAGCTGTATGTCGAAATGAACGGCAAACGCTTTGACCTCAAGGGCGAGCGAATCAAATAATACCCCCTGCAAGTCTGCATGGGTATCGTGTCTGAACTCGGAAAAAAACTGTTCCTTGATTCCGGCACGCTCACCCCGCTTTTGAAAAAGCTCGAAGCCAAGGGCTACATCCAGCGCACCCGCGAACAGAGCGACGAGCGCTGCCTTTCCGTAAGCCTCACCGCCGAAGGCGAATCGCTCAAGCGCAAGGCCGCGGGTGTCCCCAAGTCCATGTCCAGCTGCGTGAACCTCTCCGATGCCGAAGCCAAGACGCTTTACACCCTGCTGTATAAGGTTCTGGAAGGGTTCACGGCAGAATAAATACAAGTTCACAAGTCTCCTCAAAAGTTTCTATTTTTTAAAGTAGATTCATATCGCGAGATAGAGGAGGAAATCATGAAAAAGTTGATTTCATTGGCAATAGTCTTGTTCTTTGTTGCAACCGCTTTTGCCGAAGAATATGTGGCTTCACAAAAGATTACGCAACAGGTTCTGTCAGGGGAACTTTCCCAGACCGTGTATGCTGGCGATGAAATTAAGCCGGTTAAAATTCTATATGAAAATACTGGCCTTGGCGAAGATGCTGTACCAGAATATTCATCGACGAACTTTTTGGAAAATTTTGGTTTGTCGAAAAGGTGGACTAAGGGACCCGCTTGTGAAATTGCGGGAGAGATGAGAAGTGATATTGCCGCTGGTACGTACAAAGCATATATCCTGGTACAAGACGACGAAGGCAAATTCGCCAAGACGGAGTTCGAATTCACTGTACTGGAAAAAGAAAAAACGTTGTCTTTAAAATGGAATGAAAGTAGCGGTAACGTGAACCAGGAAGTCATTGCGGGTAAGTCTATTACGCCTATCGTTTTCGATTACGAGGGAATAACAATTTATAGTGTGAGCGGACTTCCGTCTGGACTTGTAAAGAATATTGATGAAAAAAATCATAAAATCATGATTGTCGGCTCTGTAAATAGCGATGTAATGTCCGGTGATTATATATACAAAGTCACTGTTAAGAACGACCAAGGCGATGAAAAGAGCGTGTCAGGAACGATTGCCGTGGTAGGTGGCCAGGCTCGCACATCAATAAAACTTTTTAGTGATAATACAAGTCAGGAGGTCTTGGCGGGCAATGAGATTGAACCGGTTGTGTTCGAGTTTGCAAATGTTCGTGTCGATGAAAGTTTATCTTCATTTAAGTTCGAAGGATCGTTAAAAGGATCCTTTGCGTATAGTGTAGAAGGAAATAAGCTCACGTGCAGTGGAACTGTCGATGAAAATTCGAAGGGTGGGTTATACACGATAAGAATTATTGCAATAGGCGAAAACAACAATGATACCGCCTTTGCAAACGTTGAAGTGACTCGCGAGTCTGTAGAATCTTCGTCTAGCGTTGTAGCGTCGTCAAGTTCCGAAGCGTCTTCTTCAAGTTCCGCCGAGTCCAGCAGTTCCGCCGAACCGCCTAGCTCCAGCAGCAACATCGAAGAATCTTCTTCGAGTGAAAAGACTACAGAAATTGTGACAGAGGCAATGAACACCGTAAAATTCGGCTATGCGAACAATGTGCTGACCGTTGCGATGCCGAATTCTGCCATGCTCCGCGTACAAGTGTTCGACATGATGGGCCATCTGGTAGAATCTTTCGCCGAAACGGAAGCCTCTTCCAAGAGCTTCAACCTTGCTCACCTGACCAAGGGCAACTACGTAGTACGCATCGAAAGCGCCCGCAGCGTCCGTACCGCAAGAATCCTGGTGAAATAATCAACCCCCCCCCTCGAATTCGAGAGGTTTAAATTCACCGCCCTTTCATGGGCAACTTGTAAGTATCCCTTACAAGTTGATGTGCTCTTCCCGGCTGCTGTTCCAGCTCAATCCGATTTTCTTCCGACTTCTTTAGCACCTCGTTCAGCGTGAATTCTTCCTTGCTAAAGAAGAACGTGTTCGTGCCCAGTGTCACCAGTGGTGTCAAAATTTCTACGACACGAAGTCGATCAAGTCCAGATACATCATCCTGGTGTTCAACGACTGGCTTGAATCAACACGGAAGGCTTCTTTCTCGAGATTTTCATCCGAATACAAAAAACGGAAACCGTTCTTTTGGTAAAAATTTATCGTTTCGGGCCTGTTGTAGGCATCGACAACCATAAAGCGACAACCAGTTTTGTTATCCGGGTGGATAAACCAGGAAATCAGGTAATCAATGACCTGACTCCCCAAGTGCAAACCGCTGCGTTGGAACTGACCGTTAACTCCCAATCGTCCAATCAGGAGCGCAGGATACGTACGCGTATGCTTTGCATTGGGCACCTTGCGTTCCAGGCGGTTCCGCGAAGACTTGGGAATCATTGTCGATTTGATGCTGTCATTGGACAAAGTGAAGGCGCAGGCTATCTGCGGCGATTCCGTATTCGTTACAGCGATATAGCTTTTCCCCAACAATTGAGCGGAGTACAAGTACGCATCGTTCCGAAAGAACTCGTCTAGATCCTCATCGCCGCAGCAGAACGAGGACAGGTCGGTATTCTTGTCGATGGGGTAAAGGGTGCAATCAGATGCTAAACGGATTCTTTCCATTATGGGCCTCTCTGTAAGAACGGGCGCGGGCGGCCATCTCGTCGATTTGGGCGAAGGAAACTTTGAGCCCGAGACGACGCGGATTCTTTTCGTGTTCTTCGGCAGCACGAACGAACGACTCTGCCGTAGAGCCTGTAAGAACCGGGATATTTCTTATTTCAAGAGCCATAATACCCCCATAATCTACATTTATTTGCAGGTTCGGTCAACATCATCTATACCTCCGTCGGCACCAACAAGCACAAAATGGCGCCGCATAGTGCTTTCTATACATTTGTGCACTATAAAATATAAATTCGCATTTGAAATTTGTCAACCCCTTTTCCCGGGCAAAATCGCAAAAAGTTCGCAGCCCTCAAAAAGTCATTTTCTGTCACTAAAATTATCTATCTTTCGGGGCGGAGGCACTATGGAACACGACACGTTCGGCGGCGCGATACTCGCATGGGTCAAGAGCCTCCGTCGAGCTCGACATGGGATGCCTGGACAGCGGCATGGTCCTGTTCAGGGAAAACTGCACCCCCGGAGAGGCGCTGGAATCGAGCTACCGGCAAGCCTTCGGCACGGACTTCGACGGGAACGATGTCATACAGCTCATGTCAACCTGAGCGAAACGTAGTGGAGTCGATATACGAAACTTGGCTACTTGTAGCCTTAGTTGAGTTAGGTTCGTAGGAGCAGGATCCAGTTGGGGGAAAAATCCCCCTGGCTCGCACTCCGTTGCTCACCACCCCCTCTGCGGGGACACCCCGCAACGCCCCGCTGATCCCGGCTGCTGTTCCAGCTCAATCCGTTTTTCTTCCGACTTCTTTAGCACCTCGTCCAGCGTGAATTCTTCCTTGCTGAAGAAGAACGTGTTCGTACCCAGGTCTTTCAGCGAAGCTCCGAAGTGGTAGGCCGTATCATCTATAAAAAGAAAACGGTCGTGCATCCCGTAGCTCGGCAGAACCTTGAGCGGGCAGTCGGCATACTGCGCGTTGTACGTCGCCAGGTCCACCTCGAAGACCTTGCTCTTGTCGTAGGTGTAGATGGTCGCCGACACGCCCTCGCCGCGCTTGAGCATCATCGCGAGCACCTTCTCGTCCACGTAGCGGTCCACAAGGACAATCCGCCTTTTCGCCTGCCGGATTAGCCCGCATACGAACACATAGGCATCGAACATCTGGTTGTTGTAATACAGGCCCTTCGACTGCAGTTCGCCGCGATCCATCGCCTCGAAAATCGTGTCGAATTTATGGTCGTGTCCCAGCAAACGCGCGTCCTGCTCTAGCATTTTGGACTCCACGTTGGACAGGCGGTTGACCAGACCGCCGTTCCTGAGCAGAATATGTCGCATTTCGACGAACGCGTCCATAATTTGGATGGTCGCCGTAATGGCCGTGTCGCTATGCAAAACGGAAGCAAGCATGGCAATCCCTTGCTCTGTGAAAGCGAATGGCAAATATTGCCGACCTCCGCGAGTTTCCTTTTTTGAGGTCACAATTTGTGACCTCAAACTTTCGCTCTTCTTTGAGGTCGCAAATTGCGACCTCAAAACTAAAAATTCGTCTTTTTCGAGCTGAAAACAGAATCTTTCAGCGAATTTCTTGGGATTTCGCCTAACAGCCTCATTGATACGCTTCGTTTCCACCCCGTAGAGTGTCGCCAGGTCGCGGTCCAACATGACCTGTTTATCCCGGATGACAAGAATTTGCCGGGCAATCGGCATGTCTTCAACAGTTGGTTCTAGCGTTTTTTCTTCGTTTTTCGCCATTTTCGACTCCTTTTGGGCATAAAAAAACGGACCATCCCGCCTGCGCGGGAATGATCCGTAATACCACCCTTTCTGGTGCATAAGGCAATATACACAATTCTATGCAGAAAAACAAGAAAAATCGGCTTTTCCGTTTTTTCTCATGGATTGCAGGAGTTTGTGCATAAGTGAAAAAAGTAATATGCACAATTTGCATATTACTTTTTGAACTAGTTCCAAAACGGAACTAGTTGCGTCAGCTGCAGCACACACATGTGCAAGATTTGCACATGTGATAGATTCACCCCAACTTGATCCCCATTTGCGATTTCCAATCTTGCGTGCCTATTTCGGGGCCATAATTGCTATGTCATTTTCTGTCACTAGCATTATCTATCTTTCGGGGCGGAGGCACTATGGAAAACGACACTTTCGGCGGCGCGATACTCGCATGGGTCAAGAGCGCAAAGGCGTTCCTGAAAGTCCAGGCGGGCACGGGCGACAATCTGCTCGAAGACGACATCCAGGAAGGGTTCACCGACTATTGCCTATGGTCCACGTTCCGGCCGGAATGCATCGACACCGACGGCGAGCTCGACATGGAATGCCTGGACAGCGGCATGGTCCTGTTCAGGGAAAACTGCACCCCCGGAGAGGCGCTGGAATCGAGCTACCGGCAAGCCTTCGGCACCGCCTTCGACAAGGACGACATCGCGGTACTGATGGAAGAATGACGCCGCCTTTTACTTGGTGGGGGAAGGATCCCCCTGCCTGCAGCCCCGGCTAAGGTCCCTGAGCCTGCCGAAGGGCCGGGTCTTCCGGACACCCCCTCTGCGGGGACACCCTGCAACGCCCCGCTAATGCTCCAAATGTGTCATGATAATTGTCGCGCCAATGGAGAGACAATTAATGCTCCGGTTGGCCTTGAAAACTAACGAATCCAAAATGACTTTGTCGCTAGAGAAGTCAAAATGTTGATGGACTGGCGAATCTCTGTATTACTTCGTAGTGTTTTCAGAAATTATTGTTTCTGCAATATTCGTTGCACCGGAAAGAAGACGATATTCATTTGCTTTCTTATTTGATTCAGATTTTCGTTTTGCAAACAGGTCTCTATTTTGATCAAATGTGTTTTGAACTTGCTTCAAAGTAATATGTTCATTAAAAACATTTAATACAATGAATTCGACATCCGTAGCCAAGAACCACGTTCCTTTTTTCTCCGAAGTCACGATATACATTGTCATAATGATTTTTTCTTTTGACGACTTCAAATCTTTTATGGCTGGATATTTCGATAGATTTAATTCATCTGCATTCAAAAAAGCATAGTTTGATTCATTTTTTTTCTTTGAAACGGGTACTTTTCGTGAAGATGCCCCAAAGTTAGTTGAAATTTCTGCAACCAAAAAGAAAAAGGTGGTCTCCAACTTGTAAATTTGGTTCAGCAAAAAAACACCAAGCAA
>NZ_FQYM01000028.1 GCF_900141705.1 Fibrobacter sp. UWP2 | reverse complement strand
CTGGGTTGCACCAGTTCTAAAGAAGGGAACATTGCGCAAGACTCTGCCGAAAAGAAATGGTACATTTGCAGAGACCGCGCATGGCAAAGCGCCAAGCCCATAGAATACGATACATACGGATGGAAACCAGCAAAAAAGGACGGCGCTGTAAGCCGCGGCACCTACACAGACAGCGTATACGTATTCCACCTGAGTGACAACAAATGGAAGGAAGGCACTGAGCTGGACGCCATCCTTGGCACAGGTTGCACCGAAGGCGAAAAGAGCACGCGAAACGGCATTGTAGTGAAAGATACTGTCATCAGCAGAATTTTCTACACCTGTGAAGACGGAAATTGGCGACCGTCCACCGATTATGAAAAAGACACGCGCGAGTTCATAACTGCCGACAATGACGGAGATGTAGAAGAAGGAGCAGAAACGCACGCCCCGTATGTATACGAGCAAACCACTCAACAATGGCGTGCAGGCAACGCTTACGACACCTTCGGCCAACGTGGCTGTACTATTAAGCGCAATGGTGAAATCGCCGAGCTCTCCGATGGTCTTTGGTACACATGCGACTCGCAGAGTTGGCGTAAATCAATCAACATTGAAGAGGATACCGCTGGTTGGGATGCTCTTGATACAAACTTCGTCGAAGGGGACGTGCGCAACGGCAAAGTAAACTCGAACCTTGTCTATGTTTTTGACGGGAACCACTGGCGGCATGGCACGGCATTGGATTCGATATTCAAGAAACTGGACCCGAAACGCGGCAGGGCTTGCGCCGAAAAACAAAACAACAGCGGGGCAAACATAAGCAAAAGCGGAGATCTAAGCAAGATTCCCTTTAATGATAACTATTACCTTTGTTCAAAGGGCGACGCCGAAAATTCCGACACCACTTATCGCTGGCTTTTAGCTCCAGATTACATCAACCAGACTACCGGGGCAGTCGTCGCGTGTGGTCAACCCGGTTCTGAAAGTTTAATCATATACGGACGAACCAACGGACTGCAATACGTTTGTGATTCTACAGATTCCCGGCATTATCGTCTGTTGACTTCAAGTGAAATCATCCTTAATAGAATTTGTACTTCAATTTACATTGGCGACACGTTAAGGGTTAATGGAGAACTCATGACGTGCGCGGGGGCAGGGAATTTTATATCGATGGAACAATGGAATTGGAACATTCCAGCCAAAGCCTGGATGGCGATTTCGATGGGAATCAAACCTGTTGGTTATGATTATATTTTTACTGATAAACGCGATGGTCACGAATACTACAAGAAGGGATTTGGCGCAAAGGAGTGGATGCTGCAAAACCTCAATTACAAAATCGGGACACCAGATAGCAGCAGATGCCCTCATTTTAGTGAAGCACATTGTTTGTCCAGCGGTCGTTTTTACTCAGCTATCACTGCACAAACTGTTTGTCCAGATGGCTGGCACCTGCCCGATACAACAGAGTGGAAAACGTTGTTTGCTAGTTTAAGTATGTCTTACATTGGAGGATGCGCAAATGAAACGGCATTCAACAACAATACAAACTATTGCGCAGACACGTCAGCGCTATTCTTGATGTCTAAATATGGCTGGTACTATAGAAAAGGCAAAGACAATTCAGAAATGTCCATCCTTCCCACAGGAAATTATGAAGAGCTCCTTGACATGTGGACCGCTGACGTCACATCAAATGACGCAGCAGCTTATTTTTGGACCTCGACGCGAGCACCTTCGGAAACCATACCCGGCAAATACGATTATTATTATGTAAAGTTCATTGATACCCAAAACAGCAATTCTCGTATATTCAGAATTGGTAAAGAATCTGCGGAAATGAGGGAGTATCATCTATCATCTATGAATTCTGTCCGCTGCGTAAAAGACCGATAGTTGTATTTTATTTACAAACGTTGAGCCTCACTCACCGGTTTTACTGCGGGTAGCCCCTTGCCGGGGGCGTTCCCCGCGCCGGAGATATAGATTATATGAAGGACACAAAAAAGAGGTCTCCATGAAAAGGTTTGGACTTATTCTCGGCATCGCCGCGACTGTAATTACAGCAAATGCCGCCACCCTCCCGACAGCGGCGGAGCTCCAGAAGAACATGGGCATGGGTTTTAACATCGGGAACTCGATGGAAGTGCCGAACAACCCGACCCTATGGGGCAACCCCTTCCCTACGCAGGCCTTGCTCGACTCCGTGAAGGCGGCAGGCTTCAACACCGTACGCATTCCCTGCGCCTGGGACAGCCACACGAACGGCGGCAAGGTCACCGAAACATGGCTCGATTCCGTGAAGACTGTCGTCGACTATGCGATGCGCGCGGGCCTCTACACCATCTTGAACATTCACCACGAGGGTGAAGGCGGCTGGTTCCAGACAAACATCGGCACGAGCGTCAACTCGACTGTTGACAACAAGATGAAGACGTACTGGACGCAGATTGCGAACAAGTTCAAGAACTACAACGAGCGCCTGATTTTTGCGGGTGCGAACGAACCCGGCCCGAATGTGGACCCCTGGACGGCCCAGCATGTAAGCACGCTGATGCACTACTACCAGACGTTTATTGACGCAGTGCGCGCCACCGGCGGGAACAACGCCACCCGCACGCTCATTATCCAGGGCCTCAACACCGACATCGACAAGTCTGTCGCGAACGCGCCCGTAAGCACGTTCCCTAAGGACAAGGTAACAGGCTACCTGATGTTCGAGGTGCACTACTACGACCCGTACCAGTACACGCTCATGACTAAAGAAGATACCTGGGGTGACAAGCAGGTTTTTCCGCAATACTACTACGGCGACTACCAAAAATCTAGCGAGCCTGTCCGCAACGCGGGCTACAACGCCTGGGCAGGTTCTGTAGATTCCAAGCTCGGTAGCATCGTCCACCCGCAGGAACAGTTCGCCAAGATGAAGACGAACTACGTGGACAAGGGTTACCCGGTCATTGTCGGCGAATTCGGCGCCAACGTGCGCTCACCGGAACTGAGCGGCAACGACCTGAACCTCCACAAGCAGGGCCGCGTGCAGTGGCACAAGGACGTGGTTTCTGCCGCAAAGCAGTACGGGCTCACCCCGATCCTCTGGGACATGGGCAACGAGAGCGATTCCGGCTACGACAACATGGCATACATTCGCCGCCAGAGTTCCCCCGTGGGCAAGGTTCTCGAGACCGACGTCATCAATGCGATGCGCAGCGTGTACAACCTCGGCAACTACGTGAACACGGGCGCGACGCACGTGGAAGATTTTATCACGGGCGGAGGAACGGAGCCGGCATCGAGCAGCAGCGTGCCAGCATCGAGCAGCAGCATGGTCGTTCCGCCGTCTAGCAGTTCCGGAATCGCTCCTGTATCTAGCAGTTCCGCAATTGCGCCGGTATCGAGCAGCAATATTGCGCCGACCTCAAGTTCCTTTACAGACCCTTGCGATGCCATGATTCCGGAATGCGGCTACATGGGTTTCGTGGACGTGGTCAAAAACGGCCTTGACGCCGCCATCACCCGCGAAGGGAACCTGCTCAGGGGCAACGCGGCAAGCGGCATCGAACTCTTTGACATGCAGGGCAACCTGGTTCGCAAGGTGAACGCTGCCGGCGGCACAACCGCCACCACCATGAGCCTCGAAGGACTGCATCAGGGCCTCTACATCGCCAAAAGCGGCAAAAACCGTATAAAAATAGCTGTAAAGTAAACGAAACTTTACATTTGTTGAAAGCATTGCACCGACTTTTTTGAGGTCGGTGCTTTATTTTTCCTGGTTTTGGAGCCGAAATATAGATTAGGGGAAAAGCAACTAAAGGAGTCGTTCTATGAACGCAAAAATGATGTTTGGATTCGCATGTAGCTTCGGCCTCGTGGCCGCCACCGCCGCATTCGCCCTCCCTAAGTCCAGCGAACTCGTCGAGAGCATGGGCATGGGCAACGAGAGCGATTCCGGCTACGACAACATGGCATACATTCGCCGCCAGAGTTCCCCCGTGGGCAAGGTTCTCGAGACCGACGTCATCAATGCGATGCGCAGCGTGTACAACCTCGGCAACTACGTGAACACGGGCGCGACGCACGTGGAAGATTTTATCACGGGCGGAGGAACGGAGCCGGCATCGAGCAGCAGCGTGCCAGCATCGAGCAGCAGCATGGTCGTTCCGCCGTCTAGCAGTTCCGGAATCGCTCCTGTATCTAGCAGTTCCGCAATTGCGCCGGTATCGAGCAGCAATATTGCGCCGACCTCAAGTTCCTTTACAGACCCTTGCGATGCCATGATTCCGGAATGCGGCTACATGGGTTTCGTGGACGTGGTCAAAAACGGCCTTGACGCCGCCATCACCCGCGAAGGGAACCTGCTCAGGGGCAACGCGGCAAGCGGCATCGAACTCTTTGACATGCAGGGCAACCTGGTTCGCAAGGTGAACGCTGCCGGCGGCACAACCGCCACCACCATGAGCCTCGAAGGACTGCATCAGGGCCTCTACATCGCCAAAAGCGGCAAAAACCGTATAAAAATAGCTGTAAAGTAAACGAAACTTTACATTTGTTGAAAGCATTGCACCGACTTTTTTGAGGTCGGTGCTTTATTTTTCCTGGTTTTGGAGCCGAAATATAGATTAGGGGAAAAGCAACTAAAGGAGTCGTTCTATGAACGCAAAAATGATGTTTGGATTCGCATGTAGCTTCGGCCTCGTGGCCGCCACCGCCGCATTCGCCCTCCCTAAGTCCAGCGAACTCGTCGAGAGCATGGGCATGGGCTACAACATCGGCAACACCATGGAAGTGCCCGAAAACCCGACCGGATGGGGCAACCCGCTTCCGACCGCCGGCTACATCAAGGCCATCAAGGCAGCCGGCTTCAACACCGTGCGTATCCCCTGCGCCTGGTATTCACATTCCGACGCCCTCGCCAAGGATATCGCTGCTAACGGCGGCACCGCTGACAACTCCACCTACAAGCACGTAGGCAAGGACGCCTCGTTTACCACCCCGACCATTGACGCCGCTTGGCTCGCCCAGGTCAAGGACGTGGTGGACATGATCATCGCCGAAGGCATGTACGTGGTGCTGAACTCGCACTGGGACGAAGGCTGGCTCGAAGACCGCGTTTACGACGGCACCGCCAATCCGCGCAGCGGTTCCGGTGATATTGCCAACAGTTCTGCCACCACCAAGGCCCGCCAGGCCGCCTACTGGAAGCAGATTGCAACCTACTTCAAGGACTACGACGAGCACCTCCTCTTTGCAGGCGCCAACGAACCGGGCGTGAACGACCCGTGGAACGGTACCCAGTGGGAATTTGACAACACCCGTATGCAGGTTTTGAAGGGCTACTACGACGCCTTCATCACCTCCGTGCGTAGCGCCGGCGGCAACAATGCCACCCGCACCCTCATTGTGCAGGCCCCGCGTACCGAAATGGACATGGCCTCCATGCTGAACCAGAACTGGCCCACCGACCCGGCAGGCGCCGGCTACATGATGGCCGAAGTGCACTACTACCCGTACCAGTATTCCCTCATGACCAAGGACGAAGATTGGGGCACACAGTTCTACTACTACACCGGTCTCGAAAGCACCACCGACAAGACTCACAACATGGGCTGGAACGTGTACACCAACAGCATCGACAACAGCGCCCTCGGTACTCCGAACCAGATCAAGAGCGCTTTCGGTGAACTCAAGACCATGTTCTGCGACAAGGGCATTCCCGTGATTATCGGCGAACTCGGTGCCATCAAGCGCACCGGCCAGATTACCGACGCCGCAAACCTCAAGCTCCACCTGCAGGGCCGCGCCCTCTTCTACGGTGAAGTCGCCAAGAACGCGAAGGCCAACGGCATTATCCCCTACGTCTGGGATACCGGTGCCGAAGACGACGGCAATATGACCATCATTACCCGCCAGAAGGGCACCTACAGCATTCTCGACCCGGATGTTCTGAATGCTCTCCAGAAGGCCTACGGCCAGGAAGGCAACAACCAGAGCAACCTTGACAGCCTGGTGAACGAAAACGAAGTCCCCGAAACCGGAAGCGGCAAGGGCGTGCAGGTGACTTACCAGACAGTAACTTCCGACTCCAGCGAAGTGGGCACGGTCCGCGTCAACCTCAGCGGCGCAAACAAGGATCTCTCCAAGTACGTCGGCATCGAAGTCCGCCTGAAAGGTTCCGTCGCCTCTGCAGGACCCTGCACCGGAACAAGTGACGGCTGCGGCGGTTACGGCTGGACCTCCATGGACCTCTTCATGATGACCGGCAGCAGCTGGGCTTGGTTCGACGCCCCCGTTATGGAGCAGGCCGACCAGGAACTCACCGGCTCCTTCCAGACTTTCCAAGTCAAGTGGGAAGATTTCCGCAACGAACCCACGGATCTCAACGAAGCAAACGCCATCGGTCTGAACCTCTACGGCACGCAGGTCACAGGCACTATCACCTTTGACTACATCAAGGGCATCAAGGCCGACGGTTCCACCGAAATCATCGACGACTTCGATAAAAAGTCTGACCTCACAGGCACCGCCACCGGCAAGGTCGTCGCACTCAGCGGTACGGACGCCATCAAGCCGGCAGTCGCCGCGAGCAAGCTCCACCTGAGCGTCAACGGCGGCTCCATCGCCGCCACGTTCAACGCCACCAAGGCCGGCCGTGCCAGCGTCATGCTCATGAACAGCCTCGGCCAGGTAGTGGTCCAGCAGAACTTCGACGCAATCCGCGGCGTCAACACCGTCGAACTCTCCACCGGGTTCCGCGGCGCCGCCTTCCTGGTGATCCGCCAGGGCTCCCAGAAGTTCATGCACAAGGTGAACCTCAAGTAAGTTTGGTTGTATGGGTACCCGCAGGTTAGAGAGTGCCTGCGGAAACAACAGAAAAGGTCCGGGACTTGTCCCGGGCCTTTTTATGATATCGTTTTAAAGACGTTTACCAGAGACGGTCCAAATTCTTGCGGTTCTTCTCTTCGTCCTTCTTCTCCTGCACAATCGCGTCGATGACGGCGGCGACGGTCAGGTTGAAGATGTCGTGCACGGAAGCGTCGGAGTCGGTAAAGTGCACCGGCTTGTTCAGGCCCATCTGCACGGGACCGATGGACTCGCCCACGCCCATCTCGAGGAGCATCTTGCAAGTCGTATTTGCAGAGGAAAGGCACGGGAAGATGAGCGTGTTGACGGTCTGGCCCTTGAGCTTGTTGAAGGGGTACTTGGAGTCGCGCAGTTCCTTGTCCAAGGCCACGTTCACCTGCATTTCGCCATCGAGCACGTAGTCCGGGAACTGCTCGTGAATCATCCTCACCGCGTCGCGGGCCTTGTTGGCCGTACCACGGGCGGCTTCCTTATCACTACCGAAGTTCGCGTAGCTGAGCATCGCCATCACCGGTTCGTGGGCAAAAAAGCGCACCGCATCATGCGTGAGCTTCACGATGTCCACAAGCGTTTCGGCATCGGGGTCGCGGTTCACCAGCGTATCGGCCAAGAAGAACGTTCCCTTGCGCGTGCTCAAGATGTGCATGGCGCCGAAGTGCTTGTATTCCTCGCGGATGCCGATGATTTCCTTTGCAAGTTCGATGGTTTCGGAATACTTGGAATAACCGCCGGTAATGAAAGCGTCGGCATCGCCCTCCTTCACCATCATCATGCCAAAGTGGTTCACCTCGTACATGTCGTCACGGGCTTCCTCGAACACCACGCCGTTACGGCCGTTTTCTTGGGCGTAAATTTCGGCATAGCGGCGACGGCGTTCGAATTCCTCGGGAGAGCGCGGATTCACAATCTTGATGCCCGTAAGGTCGAGCTGTTCCTTGCTCGCCATCATCTGGATTCGTTCGGCGTTACCGAGCAGAATCGGGTGTGCCACGCCTTCGAGTTTCACCTGCACGGCGGCCTTGAGCATGTTGAGGTTGTCGCCCTCGGCAAACACCACGCGCTTGGGATTGCTGCGCGCCGTATCGCTGAACTGGCGGATGAGCTTGTTGTCGTAGCCCATCATGTCGCGGAGCTTGTCGTAATAGGAGTCCCAGTCGGTAATGGGCTTACGGGCCACGCCGCTCTCGATGGCGGCCTTCGCCACGGCGATGGAAACTTCCGTGAGCAAGCGCGGGTCCAGGGGCTTCGGGATCAGGTATTCCCTGCCAAAGGTGAATCGCTGGGAGTTGTAGGCGATGTTCACCACGTCGGGCACGGGCTTGTGGGCAAGGGCGGCAATCGCGCGCACGGCGGCATGCTTCATGTGCTCGTTGATGCAGGTGGCGCGCACGTCCAGGGCGCCGCGGAAAATGTACGGGAAGCCAATCACGTTGTTGATCTGGTTCGGGTAGTCGCTGCGGCCTGTCGCAAAAATCAGGTCGCCACGGCTCGCCATCGCCTCTTCGTAGCTGATTTCGGGAGTCGGGTTCGCAAGCGCAAAGACAATCGGCTGGTCGGCCATGCTACGCACCATCTCGCGGGTGAGAATGTTCCCCTTGGAGAGGCCCACGAACACGTCGGCGCCCTTCATAGCGTCTTCGAGCGTCTCGATGTCGGTACGGTCGGTCGCAAAGAAGGCCTTGGCTTCGGTGAGACCCTTACGGTCCTTGCGAATCACGCCCTTGCTGTCGCACATCACAAGGTTCTCTTTTTTGAGGCCGAGCGAGAGGTACAGCCTGGTACAGGCGCTCGCGGCGGCACCGGCGCCGTTCACCACCATCTTCACGTCGCGAATGCTCTTGCCCGCGACCTCGATGGCGTTCAAAAGGCCCGCCGAAGAAATAATCGCGGTACCATGCTGGTCGTCGTGCATCACTGGGATGTCGAGCTCGGCCTTGAGTGTGTCCTCGATCTCAAAGCACTCCGGAGCCTTGATGTCCTCCAGGTTGATGCCGCCGAACGTGGGGGCGATTCCCTTCACAATCTCGATGAACTTCTTGGGGTCCTTTTCGTTGATTTCAATATCAAAGACGTCGATGCCGGCGTAAATCTTGAACAGGAGCGCCTTGCCTTCCATCACAGGCTTGCCCGCAAGGGCGCCGATATCGCCGAGACCAAGCACGGCAGTACCGTTGCTAATCACCGCGACCAAGTTTCCGCGGCCCGTGTAGTCGTAAGCGAGATTGCTGTCCTTCTCGATTTCCAGGCACGGGGCGGCAACGCCCGGCGTGTAGGCCAGGCCGAGGTCGGTCTGGGTGCTGTGCGGCTTGGTGGGCACAATCTCGATTTTGCCCGGCTTGCCCATGGCGTGGTATTGCAGCGCCTTTTCCTTTAAATCCATGCTCATACTTTCTCCTTTGAAAAATCGGGGTCCACCCCGTTTCAAAAGTTAGCCTAATCTAAATTCATATTTCCTGCGCAAATTTAAAAAAAATTATACAGTTATAAAAGGGTTTAAGTATATTTTGTGGCGATGGAAATCCAGCAAATCACCGTAAACCCCTTTGGCGTCAACTGTTACGTGCTCAGCAACAGCAAAAAAGAGGCCATTTTGATTGACCCCAGCGTCTCGAACGCTCGCGAGCGCGACGCCCTCAAAAGCTACATCGACGGCAACAACCTCAAGGTTTGCCACGTGGTGAACACCCACCTGCACCTGGATCACGTGCTGGGCAACGCCTTTGCGGAGCGCGTTTTTGGCGTCAAGGCAGAAGCCCACGAAGACGACGCCTTTTTGCTGGACCTGCAAGAGGAACAAAGCGACATGTTCGGCCTCCCCGTCGAAGAGCCCGCAGGCCCGCTGGGCGGCTACCTCGCCGAGGGCGACACCGTCGAAATAACGGGTGTCCAACTGCAGGTTTTGCACATCCCGGGGCACTCACCGGGGGGCATCGCCCTTTACTGCGACCACCCCGAAGAGGCTAGTGCGCCAGGTTCCGCGAAAAAAATGCCCCCAGTCCTATTCTCGGGCGACATTCTCTTTAACGGCGGCCGCGGCAGGACCGACCTCTTTGGCGGCAACGAAGAGGACCTCGTCTCCGGAATCCAAAAAAAACTGTTCTCCCTCCCCGAAAAAACGGTCGTTTTCCCCGGTCACGGCCCGTCGACCACCATCGGCAACGAAAAAATGTGGTTCTAGCCCATGCGCATTTCGTGGATTGACGAATTCAAGGGATTCGTGCTTTTGCTCGTGTGCCTCTACCACGTGGAGCAGGGGTTCCCGCAGGCGACCCTCGGCATGGAGCACCTGAGCGCGCTACGCATGTCGGCGTTCTTCTTTATCTCGGGAGTCCTCTTTAGCACGCGACGCTTCCCCGATTTCAAGAGTTACTTTGTCCACAAATCACGGGTCCTCCTTTTCCCCTACATTCTGCTTTCGCTTTTGTTTTTAGCACTGGATCCGGTCGTATACCTGTTCGACCTCTACGCGCGCGCCCCCAAGATGGTCATCATGAACACGCGGCCCGTCATCGAGAACGTGGGCAGCTACATTGGCTGGAATCTCGCGAAGATCTTTGTGGCGGGCAAGTCCTCTATTGGCTCGGGCCCGCTATGGTTCGTGTTCACGCTCTACTCCATCAGTATCGCATTTTTCGGACTGCAAAAACTGTGTCGCGGCAAAACATGGGCAATCGTCCTGGGCGCTGCGGCAAGTCTCGTCATCGGCTGGACGCTCTACCAAAACCACATCCGCCTCCCCCTCGGCATCGAACGCGGCTTCACCACGCTCGGCTTTTTCGCCGCCGGTTTCGCCAGCAAGGGCGCCATCAAAAAAGCCGGCGAATCCCCGTCCAAGGCAAAAACCTTCGCGACGCTCGGCACTGGCATTGTAGCGTTTTTGCTTTACGCCCTTGTGGAATCGCCCAACCCCAACTTCAGCATCATGAACAACGACCTTGGCAAAAGTTTTTGGGGTTTCGTGAGCAGTTCCGCCCTCGGCATTGCGGGTCTACTTTCACTTTTCCTCGTGTTTGCGCGCATCCCCGACTTCTTTTTCAAGGGCATCTTACGCAACATCTCAAGGAACGCCCTCGTCATCCTCGCCGTACACTGGTGGGCATTGCTCGTGATGCGGCTTTTGGTGCGCGACGTGTTCAACAAGCCGGGCATCGCCTACACGGTCATTCCCATTGTCACAGCCGTGGTCATCGCCGCCATCCCGCTTTTCCGCTGCAAACTCTACCGCCTTTTGGGCAAAGAAAAAATCAGCGTAAGCGAAAGCCTGAGCATACGCTAAGGCGGCCCGTACCTTTTTGCCTTTTGCTAAATTGTAGGCATGGCACGCGCACGCAAGACTATTACACCGGACCCGTATGCGAAACCGATAGCAAAGGTTTTGCCGCCAGAGAAAAGCCTCCCCGGTCACTTAAAGCAGTTCCAGTCACCCACACGTGCGGAATTCGATCTGGTGTCGCCTTACGGTGCGGCGGGCGACCAGCCCAAGGCCATCGAGGAATTGACCGAGGGTTTTAAGCGCGGTGAACAGTTCCAGACGCTGCTTGGCGTCACTGGTTCCGGCAAGACTTTCACGATGGCAAACGTCATCAAGAACGTGGGCAAGCCGACACTGATTTTGACCCACAACAAGACACTTGCGGCACAGCTCTACCAGGAATTCAAGGCGTTTTTCCCGCACAACGCGGTGGAATACTTCGTGAGCTATTATGACTACTACCAGCCCGAAGCCTACATCGTGCATACCGACACGTACATCGAAAAAGACGCGAGCATCAACGACGAAATCGACAAGCTCCGCCTGCGTGCCACCGCGAACCTTTTGACCCGCCGCGACGTAATTATCGTGGCATCCGTGAGCTGCATTTACGGCCTCGGCAGCCCATCCGAATACTTTGACTTGATGGTCCGCTTAAAGAAGGGCGAAACCTGGGACCGCGACCGCATTTTGCACGACTTGGTGCGCATCCAGTACACGCGCAACGACTACTCGCTCGAGCGCGGCTCCTTCCGCTGCCACGGCGACGTAATCGAAATCCACCCGAGCTACGACGAAGAGGGCCTCCGCATCGAGCTCTTTGGCGACGAAATCGACAGGCTCTGTCGCTTCAACATCATCACGGGCGAAGTGACAAAGGAACTCGACGAAATGACCATCGCCCCCGCAAAGCACTTCGTGACGAAGGAAGAAGGCCGCGCGGGCATCTTGCAGCGCATGCAGATGGAGCTGACCGAGCGCCTCGCAGAACTCGACAAGGAAGGCAAGGTGCTGGAATCGGCGCGCCTCAGCAGCCGCACCCGCTATGACATGGAAATGCTCCGCGAAACGGGCATATGCAGCGGCATCGAGAACTACTCCCGCATTATTGAGGACCGCGCCCCGGGCACGCGCCCGTTCACGCTTATTGACTACTTCGGTGACGACTGGATGCTGATGGTGGACGAATCGCACGTGAGCATCCCGCAGGTGGGCGGCATGGCCGAGGGCGACAAGAGCCGCAAAACTTCCCTAGTGCAGTACGGGTTCCGCCTTCCGTGCGCACTCGACAACCGCCCCATGAACTTCGCTGAATTCGAGTACATGTACCCAAAGCAGGTGCTCTTTGTAAGCGCCACGCCGGGCGACTACGAACTCGAAAAGACGGGCGGTGTCGTTACCGAACAAATTAACCGTCCCACCGGACTCCTGGACCCGAAAATCGAGATGTTCCCCATCAAGGGGCAAATGGACGTGCTGCTCTACCGCATCGAAGAGGTGGTCAAGGCGGGCGACCGCGTGCTCGTCACGACGCTCACCAAAAAGATGGCGCAGGACCTCACCGATTATTTCGTCGAGGCGGGCGTCCGCGCGAAGTATTTGCACAGCGATATCAAGACGCTGGAACGCCACGAGCTCATCAAGGGGCTCCGCACCGGAGAATTCGACGTGCTCGTGGGCATCAACCTGCTGCGCGAAGGCCTGGACCTGCCCGAAGTGAGCATGGTCGCGATTCTCGATGCCGACAAGGAAGGTTTCCTCCGCAACTATCGCAGCCTCATCCAGACAATGGGGCGCGCGAGCCGCAACGTGAACGGCACCGTTTTGCTCTTCGCCGACAACATGACCGACAGCCTCGACAAGGCCATCACCGAAACTGCCCGCCGAAGGGCTGTTCAGGAAGAATTCAATAAGGAACACGGCATCACGCCCAAGTCCGTGACCCGCAAACTCGAAGACGACCTCGTCATCAACGACCCGCTCGCCGATTTGTGGAAGGGCGACAAAAAACCCGACGCCATCGAGGACGACTACGATGACACGGGGATCCGCCCGATGGAACCGCTGCAGCCGAGCAGCAAAACGAAGAAGAAGGGTTCCCGCTACTCCAAGCGCGCGGACAGTGTCATTCTGAGCGGAGCACGTAGTGCGAAGTCGAAGAATCCAGACCCGCAATCCAATTCCACGCAAGCCAAGATCGAAGATCTTGAACGTCAGATGAAAGAAGCCGCCGCACGCCTCGACTTCGAGGAAGCGGCACGCCTCCGCGACATCATCCGTGGCATGCAGGACTAATTTCCAAAACAAAAAATCCCGCAGATTTCTCCGCGGGAATTTTTATACAGTTTTAGATCCTTCGACTTCGGCGCAATGCGCCTGCGCTCAGGATGACACTAAACATCAACCACTTCAGTCCAGCCGAACGGGTCTTCCGCTTCGCCGAACTGGATAGCAGTGTACTTCGTGAAGAGTTCCGTGCAGACCGGGCCCGGATTCTTGCCGTCACCGTAGGTGAATTCCTTGCCGGCAACCGGATCCACAATCTTCTTGATCGGGGTGATCACGGCGGCGGTACCGCATTCGGCGGTTTCGGAGAATTCAGCGAGTTCTTCGAACGGAACCTGGCGGCGTTCCACGGTGTAGCCGAGGTATTCAGCAAGCTGCTGCAAACTCTTGTTCGTAATCGACGGCAGAATGGATTCGGACTTCGGGGTCACGTAGGTCTTGCCCTTGATGCCGAAGAAGTTTGCCGGACCGCATTCGTCGATGTACTTCTTTTCCTTCGCGTCCAGGTAGATGGTGCTGGAGTAGCCGAGCTTCTTGGCTTCTGCGAGGGAAAGCAAGCTGGCAGCGTAGTTACCGCCGACCTTCACCGTACCCGTACCCTGCGGAGCGGCGCGGTCGAAGTTGCGGCTGATCATCATATCCACGGGCTTGAAACCGTCCTTGAAGTACGGACCCACCGGAGTCACGAACATCAACAGCAGGTATTCGTCGGAAGGCTTCACGCCGACTTCCGGGCTCGTACCGATGAGGAGCGGGCGGATGTAGAGCGTTGCTCCGTGACCGTACGGCGGAATAAAGCGGGCGTTGGCCTTCACCACGGTGTGGACCATCTCGCGGAACAGTTCGACCGGCGGAACAGCCATGAGCACGCGATTCGCGGTGTTCTGCATGCGCTTGGCATTCTCGTCGACGCGGAAGATACGGACCTTGCCGTCCTTACCCGTGTAAGCCTTGAGGCCTTCGAAACCTTCCTGGCCGTAATGCAAGCAGGTGGCGGCCATGTGGATGCTGATGTCCTTGGAAGAAGAAAGTTCAACCTTGCCCCACTTGCCATCGCGATAGTAGCAGCGGACATTGTAATCGGTATCGTAATAACCGAAGGGGAGCGTCTTCCAATCGACAGTGTTCAAATCAAGCATATATTCACCTTTTTGTGCAATTGTGCATTTTTAAAGGTATCGTTCGGTACCGCACAGAAAAATACAATTATAGCGGGCATTTTGGCTTGCTTTCTAGTGAAAAAAAGTCTTTTTTAACATGGCGCATCCAGCATTCTTGTTACAGAAAATGAAAACTTGAAAACTCCTCCTAAAAAAACTAAATTTGCGCGCGGAATTTTTAACAGGACCAAGGTCATGAGCTACAATCCTCTCGCCGAACAGGCAAACGCGGAACTCTCCGCAAACGGCTGCAATGTTCTCTCCATGCTCTCCGAAAGGGGCAAGGCAATCTTCTTCCCGCGCAAGGGCATTCTGGGCCAGGGCGCCGAAGCCAAGGGCTCCGAAATCAACGCGACTATCGGCACCGCCCTCGAAGACGACGGGAGCCCGCTCGTGCTCGACTGCGTGCTCAAGAGCCTGAACCTCCCCAAGCAGGCGTTCCTGTACGCCCCGAGTTTCGGCAACCCCGACCTCCGCAAGGCCTGGAAGGAACAGATTGTCCGCAAGAACCCGAGCCTAGAGGGCAAGCAGTTCAGCAACCCGGTCGTGACCTGTGCTTTGACCCACGCCATCAGCTGCGCAGGCTACCTCTTCCTCGACCCGGGTGACGAAGTCATCATCCCGGACCTCTACTGGGACAACTACGAGCTCGTGTTCGTGAACAGCTGCGGCGCGAAAATCAAGACGTTCAACACCTTCAAGGACGGCGGGTTCGATACCGAAGCCCTCAAGGCAGCCCTCGCCGAAAGCAAGAGCCAGAAGAAGGTCGTTCTCCTGAACTTCCCGAACAACCCGACCGGCTACACCGCCACCGAGAAGGAAGCGGTCGAAATCGCGAAGATCCTCACCGACTGCGCTGCCGCGGGCAACAAGGTCGTGGCCCTGCTCGACGACGCCTACTTCGGACTCGTCTACGAAGATGGCGTGACCAAGGAATCCCTGTTCGTGAAGCTGCTCGAAGCCAACGAGAACCTGCTCGCCGTCAAGCTCGACGGCCCCACCAAGGAAGACTACGTGTGGGGCTTCCGCGTCGGGTTCATGACCTTCGGTTTCAAGGGCGCCACCGAAGCCCAGCTCAAGGCCCTCGAGGACAAGGCCGCCGGTACGGTCCGCGGCAACATCTCTAACGCCCCGAGCATCAGCCAGAAGATCCTGCTCGCCGCCTACCAGAGCCCCGAATACGTGGACCAGAAGGCCGAGAAGTACGCGACCCTCAAGAAACGCTACGACATCATCAAGGAAGAGCTCGCTAGCCACCCGGAATACAAGGAAGCCTTCGAGGCCATGCCGTGCAACAGCGGTTACTTTATGTGCATCAAGCCGAAGGGCGTGGATGCCGAGGAACTCCGCCAGAAGCTCATCAAGGACTACAGCACGGGCACCATCATGCTTTCGGGCCTTATCCGCATCGCTTTCAGCGCCGTCCCGACCGAAAAGCTCGGCAAGCTGTTCGAAAATATTTATAATTGCATTTTGAAGATGAAATAATTGGCGGTTGAAACCCGCCCCTCCGGAGGATAAATGTCCGAAAAGGCAACACTGAACTATAATGGCAAGAGCTACGAACTCCCCGTGGTGGAAGGTTCCGAGGGCGAACACGGCCTCGACATCAGCACGCTGCGCAAGGATTCCGGGCTTGTCACGCTGGATTACGGCTACCTGAACACGGGCAGCACCAAGAGCGCCATTACGTTTGTTGACGGCGAAAAGGGCATCCTCCGCTACCGCGGCTACTCCATCGAAGATCTTGCCGAGAAGGCCACCTTCCCCGAGACCGCATGGCTCCTGATTTACGGAGAACTCCCCACGCAGGAACAACTCGGCCACTTCCGCACGCTCCTTACCGAGAATGCGCTTTTGCACGAGAACCTGCTGCACTTCTTCCGCGAGATGCCGCCGAGTGCGCACCCGATGGGCATCCTCAGTTCCATCGTGAACGCCGTGGGCCTCTTTACCCCGCGCTTCTACGACGACGAAAACATCGCGAGCGCCTTCGAACTCACGACCGCGGGCCTGATTTCCAAGATCCGCACCATCGCCGCCTTCGCCTACAAGGCAAGCATCGGCGAACCGTTCGTGTACCCCGAAGCCGAACGCAGCTACTGCAGCAACTTCCTCAACATGATGTTCAGCAGCAAGGCCCGCCCCTACCACCCGGACCCGATCATGGAACGTGCGCTCAACACGCTCCTGATTGTGCATGCCGACCACGAGCAAAACTGCTCCACGTCGACCGTGCGTATGGTGGGCAGCTCGCAGGCAAACCTCTACGCGAGTATCTGTGCCGGCATTTGCGCCCTGTGGGGCCCGCTCCACGGCGGTGCGAACCAGGCCGTGCTCGAAACGCTCCTGCGCATCCAGCAGAGCGGCATGACCATCGAGCAGGTGATGGACAAGGCCAAGGACAAGAAGGACCCGTTCCGCCTTTCCGGTTTTGGCCACCGCGTGTACAAGAGCTACGACCCGCGCGCCAAGGTGCTCAAGAAACTCATGTACCAGGTGTTCGAGCGCGAACACGTGCACGACCCGCTCCTGGATATCGCCATCAAGCTCGAAGAAGCTGCCCTGAAGGACGACTACTTCATCGCGCGCAAGCTTTACCCGAACGTGGACTTCTACTCGGGCATCCTCTACCGCGCCATGGGCATCCCGACGAACATGCTTACCGTGATGTTCGCCATCGGACGCCTCCCCGGCTGGATCGCCCACTGGAAGGAAATGCACGACGACCCGAATTCCAAGATTAACCGTCCGCGCCAGATTTACGTAGGCCAGACGGCAAGACCCTGGATCGATCGCGACAAGCGATAATTTCGTTTATATGTTATATTTCTTGTCATGAAAACCATGACAAGAAATATTTTTTTATTGACTGGTACCGTCCTCGTTTTGGGGCTTGCCGCCTGTAGTGATTCCAACAGCACCGAAACGGTGGAAATCGTCGAAGCCCCGGACACTCCCGCAGACTCCACCGAGAACACCCCCTCCGACTCTGCCTCCGACACCTCCTCCACAAGCGCCTCCGACTGGGAAGCCGGCGTCGCCGTCACCTATCGTGGCCACATTAGCGCAGGGCACTACAAAGTTGGGACCGAGGTCGTTGTCCGCGAACTCGACAGCGCCCTCAAGCAAACAGGAACGGTCTACAAAACCAACATTCTGGACGACCAAGGAACCTTCACCATCGAAGACGCCAAGTTCGAGTCCCCCATGGTGAGCGTCGAAGTCTCTGGCTCCATGATGTCTGTATGCAACGAGTGGGATTACCCCAAGTCCTCTAGCTTTACCATATTGGACCTCCGCATAACGAACGCCCTCAACACCAGCAGTTTTACCGACATGCAAACCATCCGGGCCAAGTTCCTCATGGAAAAAGGCATGTCCTTCAAGGAAGCCCGCGCCCAGGCGGCAAAGGAACTCAAGGAAATTTTGCTGATGGAAGAACTCCAGGAGGACTTCGAAAGCATGAACTTCGCCGACTCCAACGAGAACAACTACTACCTGCTGGCCGCTGAAGTCCTGTTCACCCCACTTGGTTCTCTAAACGAGGGCGACAAGCCCTACAGCGGAGCCTTTACCAAAGACACCATCGTTCTTTCCAGTCTCTACACCATGTGGAACTGGGCATACCGCGAAGCCACCGACCGCGACTGTTTCAAGCTCTCTGAATACTCAAAAAAATGGGGCTACCAGGTGAAGCTCAAAAAGGCGAAGGACTTTTTGGACTCACTCTGGAAGGTCAAGCTGAACCTGGGCACCTGCGATAGCGACAACCGGGGCAAGTACAAGGAATCCGCCTGTTCGCCCATCTACGGGAACAAGCAGTTTTTCCGTTGCGATTCCACAGGGTGGGCTCACGAAGAAATCTGCTCCAATGTGGACTTCGCCACGTTCTTAAACGAGGCCCCGGCAGACCCTACGCAACTGCTCAAGAGCGAGAACTGCAAAGACACCTATTATTTCTACAAGAACGATGAGTGGCACAAGGCCCAGCAGGTGGACGTCGGGCTCAAGAGCGCCTGTGTAGACAAGAACATCGGCGAAGTCCGCTTTAGCGGTAAAATGTGCTACCAGTGCGAGAGAAGTGGTTGGCTCGAACTGACCAAAGACGAATGCGAGGCAAAGCGGGCTACATGCACCAAGGACGGAGAAGTCTTTACCGGCGAATCCAGCCCCACCACCAAGTTTGTTTGCGAAGGCGATACCGCCCGCCAGTTCACTGTCAGGGAAACGGCACTAGACAAGCCCTGCACCAAGGCCTCGCCCAAGGACACCATCAAGATGGGCTACACCCTGTTCGTTTGCGATGCGGGCTCCTGGAAGTTCACCTCGGGCGACTCCGCAGCCAACGCCCTCATAGACGAACGCGACGGCAAGGTCTACCGCACCACCGGCATCGGAAACCAGCGCTGGATGGCCCAGAACCTGGACTTTGGCGACAGCGCCGCCTATCCGAACCTCAAGGGCAACATTTTCTCTACCAACAGCGACCCCATTTTGCAACTCGAAAGCCCCGGCACCCTCTACAACTGGAACGCCGCCATGAACGTGGCCACCGATTCCGGCTGGAGAGCCCCGAGCGATTCCGAAAAGGTGCACGGGATTTGCCCCGAAGGCTACCACATCCCCTCGATGGCAGAGTGGGACACCCTATTTGTTTTCGCCCAAAAGTACAAGGTGTCTAACACCGTTGGGGCAAGCCTCCGCGGGAAATCGCACTGGAACTACGACCCGTTCGACAAGAATTACAACAACGACGACTTCAACCTGTCTCTGGACGGGACGGGCGTCGTCGGCAAAGACAACAGGTATTCCGCCAACGAAGGCATAGCCTACCTGTGGACCACGGAGTCCGACACCTCAGGTTTCTCGTTCAAGTACATGACCCTGAAGGACGCCGAAATGACAAACATCAAGTACAGTTCGCCCAAGGTCAAGGCGGCCATCCGATGCGTAAAGGACTAGGGGGTAAAAATGAAAAATTCAAAATGCACAAACGCTTTCGCAAGCCTCATGGCGGCCTCTTTCGCCGGCGCCATCGCCCTTAGCGCCTGCAGCAACGACACCATATCCACCGACCGCATCGAGGGCCCCGTCAGCGAAGATTCCACGGCGGATTCCAGCAAGGACACCTCCAAAGCAGAATACAAGACATACGACGTTGCCATCGCCATCCAACGTCTAAAATTCAAAGACGAAACCGCCATCCTGTACGAGCTGGACGAATCGTTCGACTTGACTGGGAGGGAGTTCACCGAAAAAAAAGAAACCGACTCCACGTTCCTCTTTGAGGGAATCAAGCTCCGCTCGCCCTACGCTTTCATCAAAATCTCCGGGAAGGTCCAAAGCACCTACTATGGCGATGGTTACACGTCCAGCGTCATCCCCTTCGTAACCATAGTCGCCAACCTGGATAAGCAGCCCATTATGCCTTCGCAGTTGACCACCATCGAGGGCGAACTGTTAATCCAGAACCTTAAAAAAGGTGTCCCTTACGACTCCGCACTGGCATTGACCCGGGAGAGCATCCAAAAGGCCTACCTCCTCAAAGACAAGGTAAATTCCAAGGAATTTGCGGATTTCTTTGAATGTTACTTTAACTACACCGGCACTTGGCACGACTCCACGTTCACCAAAGAGGGCGAATGGAAAAACGACTCCGTTAAAGCCATGACCGCATTGCGCCACCGCGAATTGAACGACATGCAAATCAAAAATGGTTGCTTCGAAAAGAGCATCGATTTTTTTGGCGACGCATTCAAACTGGGTCCCTGTGGCAAAGACAACATAGGCGAAATCAAAAAGAACGAGTTGCCCTACGGAGCCATCAAAAACCAGCACCTTTACTGCTCTCAAGATTCAGGGTGGCTCGAAATGCCCCTTTCTTACAATGACACCGTGGGCTGGGAACCCGGCCATGACGGCGAGATCCGCAAAGGCGACTACCTCAAAACTTCCTACTACATTTACGACTCCCTCTACGGCGGCTGGGTAGATTTTTTTGATCCTGACACAGCCAAGGGACCTTGCGTCACCAGCAACAAGAATGAAATCAAGAGCACTCCGCAGGGTTACTACTACTGCAACCCCGTCCGCGACACAACAAGGATCGTCAACGTTTGGTCTTTCATCTATGTAATAGAAACGGCGCTCAAAGAAGAAAAACTCTGCAACAGCAAAAACGTCATCCTCACGGTATTGCCCGACTCGGGAACAATCCAGTTCTGCGACAGCAACGCCACGCGGGACACCACCCGCGAGCTCAGCCTTCTGGAACAGGAACGTCAAGTTACCCAGTGCGGCACAAGCGACACCCTGGTACGCGGCTCCATCGACACGACCAAGTGGTACTTCTGCACCGGAGGGGAGCTCAACAACGCAGGCGAACTGGAGCGCACCATCGGCAGAATCTGCAAAAAGGGCAACGAAGGCTACGCCCAGGTCAACTACTCCCTGTACTACTGCAACGGATTCTCCTGGAAACTTTCTGCCGACTCCATGATCGTGGACTCCTTCATCGACGCCCGTGACAGTTCCACCTACATGACCATCGGCATCGACAGCCTCATCTGGATGTCCCATAACCTGCGCTTCAAAACGGATTCCAGCTGGTGCTATGCCGACACCACCGTAGACTGCGAAACCTACGGCCGCCTTTACCGCAGGGAAGACAACATCAAGCTAAAAAAGGACATTTGCCCCGAGGGCTGGCGCCTCCCCACGCTCACCGAATGGGAGAACACCGCCGCCTTCGGCAGGTCCTGGTACCCCAAGGAACCAGATTTCAAGATTTTCGGTTCCACCAGCGGTTGGATTCAGGGTTCCCTGGATCCCCATGGCAAGGACCTCATCGGCTTTAACGCGTACCCCGCCGGAAGCCGCAACGCCAACGGCAACTTCAGCAACATCACCGAGAGCACGCAGTTCTGCACAGCAGAAGAGGACAATGACGGCAACCCGACATTCTTTATGCTGACCCGCCAAAACAAGGAGGGTTTCTTGGCAAAGACCAGCCGCAAAGCCATGTCCTGCAGCATCCGCTGCGTCAAGGAATAAAATCCGGCGCAAGCCCGTAACCATAAGACGACTCGTATTAACGAGTCGTCGTTGCGAGAGCGAATGCCTACAAGCATCCCTGCCTAAATAGGCCTGAGCTGCCTTTACCGGAGCCTTCTTAAACCCGTCGGCATCTTAACCTCTTCGCCTTCTTCCTGCAGCAGGTAGATGTTGTCGAGGCTGATGAACCCCTTGCCGCTATAACGGCCGCGGAAGGCGAAGTTCTTGATTTGCGTGGGGTCGAGCTGCGGGATAGTCTTGCCCCAGCCCTCTTGCGACATGTTCTCCCAAATGAGGGTGTCGCGTACCCAGTTGCCGTGTGTGTTCTTGAGCCGCACCATAAACTCGTCGTAGTCCTTGACCTGCTCGCTCATGATCTGCAGTTCCACGTAGCCATCGGGATTGTTGTGCGAGGTCGCGTAATCGAACACGATGCCCACCGACTTCTTGACCGCCTCGGGCAGCACGTAGTAGGCGCCGCTGTAGTTGGGCCAGCCCTGACCCTCAGGCTGTTCAATCACAAAATTGTGGCGCATATAGCCGCCCAGTGGAGGGTTCCCGTTAAACACCTTGCCGTCCATGCTCGTCGCGTTGTCGCCGTTCACCACGGGGAACCAGCTTACGGCATCGGTGCCGTTGTCAAAGTTCTCCATGACACTTGTGGTGCGGTACTTGCCGCGCACGCGGAACGGCATTTTGTACGTAATCGACTTCTTGCCCATAGCGGAGAGCGTCACCTTCGCCTCGCGCGCGGCAAGGCGAGTGCCCTCGGGTACGGCCACCTTCACATGGAAACTCTCAATGGAGGCGTTCCAAAGGCCGTCATCGGGAGTGATGTACTTGGTGAAGGTGCCGCCGGCCTTGCCCCAGTCGGGGATTTGCAGCATACCGCCGGTCAACTGCCCGTTCTCCTGGGTCGCCGTCATAAAGATGTCCAGGGTGTCGCCCACCAAAAGCACCTTCTTTTCGAGGGCAGCGGCAACCACCTGCGGTTCCGCAACAGCCGCGGCACGCGGGTTGATTTGCACCACGGCAACGCCAAAGGCGGGCACGGTCACGTCGCGGGACTTGGACGGGTTAATACGGCGCCCGCTCGGGCCCATCTTGGGGTACGGAAACGCGTCCTTCTGGTCGCCCTGCCACTTGAACTGGTCCGCGCCAAACACGTCCACCTCGGTACGCACCAAATCGTTGGCGCCGCTCTTGCGGTCCACCTGCACCACCTGCGGCGCATCGGTCATGTTCACCAAAAGCACGCGGGCGCTGTCGCCCTTGCTAATGGCGTACGCCTTCACGTTCTCAGTAGTCGAGGCCGCGGGCACCACGGCAAAGCCATCCTCCAAAAAGCGCTTGAACATCATGTACACGCCAAAGTACTCGGCGGTGGGCTCCAAGCTCTTCCAGCGGTTCCACGAGCCCTCCTTCAAAAGCGCCGTCATGCTGATGGTGCCCCAGGTTTCGTCCGGGCCCTTGAAAATGCTGCCGAAGGCGTCCCAGGGGAGCACCTGCAGGCGGTTTCCAAAGCGCACCGCGTATTGCGCAAAGATGTTCGCGACTCCCGCCGCCTGCGGGTAGTCCATCCACCACTGGCTTCCCTGCACCGAGGTACTGAACTCCGAGAGGAATATGCGGCGTTCGCCTTCCAGGTACTGCTTCATCCAGCTATCGAGCGTATCGAGGTTGTGGCCCACGTCCAGACTCGCCTTGAGCATATCCGCAGGGTTCAGGTTGTCGGGCGCCCAGTACGGGTAGGTGTGCATGTCCAAAACGTCCAGGTAGCGTTTGCCGTCCTTCTTCTCGGCCTCGCCCACAATGCGCAAGAATTCCGCCATCCAGAAGTTGCCATCCAAAAGGCCGGCCCCTTTCTCACGCATCTTGTGCGTGCTGAAGAGCGGACCGTGTATCAGTATCGTCGGGTCCTCGCTCTTCAGGGCACGGGCATATTCCAGGAACCTGGTCGCGTATTGCCGTGCCGAAAGGGGCCCGGACTCTTCCCACTCGCCGTCCAGTTCGTTGCCAATCTGCCAGTTCTTGATGTTGTACTTTTTTACTTTGTTCGCATAACGGAGCCAGGCGACCGCCTCTTTTACGTTGCCCGTGCCCGCGTTCACGCAAATCACTGCGCGAGGCGCCAGTTTCGCGGCCTCGCCCTCGGTCGCGCCGTAATTCGGGAAAGCCTTCATGTAGTCCATGAAAGTCTCAAAATCCCACTTGATGTCGGTCCAGTCGGTACGTGCGCGGTCCCCCTTCCTGGTGGACATCGCAAAAAACTTGTATTCATTGCCCGAGAGCAGGTCCGAACCCTCGCCATATAAACGCATCTCCGAAATCTGCACGCCCGCGCTCGGCAAGTCCTGCGTCTTGAAACGCACCGCCAGGTAGCGCGCCCTCACGTCCGCAAACTTGTACTTGGAAGTCGAGCCCGCGACCTTCACCGTGCCCACCGGTTTCAGTTTGTTCTCCAGATTCTGGTGCACACCGGGGTACGGCGCGTAATCTTCGGTCCAATAGGCGAGCTCAAACGCCTTGGGGCGCAGCTTGCCCCAGTCAATCGCGATGGAGTCGAGCGCCTTTTTTTCGCGGAACTCGATCACCACCCAGGGAGGGTCCGCCGGGTCAAGGATCTCGCCCCACCAGATGGTCGAGGAGTCGCCGTCCGATAGGTGGCTACGACGCACAAAGCCCCAGTTATCCTTGGTCGTGCCGCGATAAATCGTCTCGCCCAAAAATCCGCGTGCCCACTTGGTCTCGTCGGCCACCCACACGCCCGTCTCGTCGTACTTGCCGATTCCGTTCCAGTGGTAGTCGTTGCTCAGGCTCCCGTTGGGGAAGCGGAAAAAGTTGTAGCCGCCGTCCACCAAGGCGTCCTTCATGTCGTCATAACGGCTGGGCGGGTTCCAAATCGCCAGGTCCGCACCCATCATGTGGTCCTTGCTGATGACGATGCCCGGCTGGGTATCGTCCACCGTGATTACGTTCTGTGCCGCAAAGCCGGGCACCGTGGCAGCCGCCAAAATGGCGAGGGAAATTAACTCAATGGCTCGAATCATGCATACCTCAAAAAAAACACTCTGTAAATATATATTCAACGTGGCTTTCAACGGCCTGCAAACTGGTCGCCAAACTTGAGTTCAGTTTCCTTGGCGCCGTTCAAGTTCACCAGGCGTTCCGGCTCAAAAACGAGGTCTCGGGCAACGCCCTCCCTTAGAGACTCCAGGTTGTCGAAAAACTCCCCGGCAGTACCGCTCCTGAGCAATGTCTGCCGAATATCCATCGCCGACTCCGAGAACCCCTTGCATAGCCTCGCGGCAAGCTGTTTGAGCCTCCCGAGCGCCCCGAGTTCGGTCACCCCGTCCTCCATCTTGAACCTGTAGTAAAGCGGGAACACGTCCAGCGCCTCGGTCGCCGTCATCACCCGCGCAGGCTTACCTTCCCAAGCATCGGCGATCTGCCCGAATATCCACGGGTTGTGCATGGCGCCGCGGCCAATGGACACGCCGGACACACTGTAGTTTTCAATCCGTTCGCGGGCGACCTCCACGCTGTTCACGTCGCCGTTCCCGATTACGGGAATCTTCGCGGCTGCAGCGACTTTCCCAATCCAGTCCCAATCGGCGAGGCCATTGTAGCCCTGCAGGCGGGTGCGTCCGTGCACCGTGAGCATCTCCACGCCCTCGCCCTCCGCGATTTTCAAAGTCTCCATCACGTTGATGCTATCGCTGTCCCAGCCAATGCGACATTTGAGGGTCAGGGGCAAGTTCACATGCCCCTCCGTCGCCGAGGCGTCCAGCGCCGCGCGCACGTCGTGCAGAATCTCCTGCAGGCGCGGCAGGTCCCGCAACAGCCCCGAGCCGCTCCCCTTGCCCGCCACCTTGGGCGCCGGGCAGCCCGCGTTCACCTCGATGTAGTCCGGATGCAGTTCCTCGGCAATCTTTTTGGCCGCAGCCGCCATGCGGTCGGGGTAGCGTCCGAAAATCTGCACCCCAAAGGGCCGCTCTTCGGGGAAGAACTTCAGCTGCTTATGCCCTTCTACCCGGAACGCCGCGTCGCCGTCCGTGGGCACGAACTCCGAAACCAGGAGCCCCATGCGGTCGCCCGAGAGCACCCGGCACAGCCTGCGGAAGGGCGCGTCGGTCACCCCGTCCATCGGGCTTAATATGGTGTTGGGGAACACGTCCAAGTCGCGTAACTTGAACTTTACCCGCCTGGGAATACGCCCGTTTTTTAAACTTTCAACATTTTTCAACATTCAAACCACATTTATCCACAAAATGTCCTCAGCGAGAGCCCGAAAAATTTATTTAATTTTAAAAAGAACCCTACTCTAACTCTATGTTAAACTTATATTTAAGCCATCAAGAAAAATATTAACCCAGTGTTTTTATTGTGCCTAATATAACAAAACAGTATCTTATTCAAGAAATCGCCAAGTCCACTGGATTTGTGCGCAACGATATTAAAACCGTCGTCGAACAGTTCCTCGGCCTCGTCGGCGAAAAACTCATCGACGGCAACACCATCGAAATCCGCGGTTTCGGCACCTTCGCCTGCAAGCCGCGCAAAGCCCGCCCGGCCCGCAATCCGCGCACCGGCGAGACCGTCCTCATCGAAGAGCGCATGGTGCCCACCTTCAAGTTCAGCAACGACATCAAGGACAAGATCAACGGCTTCGACACCATCCTTGCCGACGCCGAAGTCGACACCGAGGCGAGCGAACCGGTTGTGGTGGATGCCCCGACCGACACCGAGTCCCGCTAGTCCGCAACAAAACTTTGGATAGAGAACAGCCCGACATCTGAGGATGCCGGGTATTTTTTATGGACAGTCTTCAGTACATCAACAATTAAAAAGACGCAACTTCTGCGTCTGTCAAAAAACGCCAGCCGCCCTTGCCGAGCGTCGGGTCCAATTCCAAATTGCCAATCGAAATGCGCGTGAGAGTCTCCACGTGGTTCCCCACCGCGGCAAACATGCGGCGCACCTGGTGGTACAGCCCCTCGCCAATGGTAATCACCACGGAGCCCGCCTCCTCCTCGATGGCGCGCGCCAGCACCGGGCGGCGTTCGTCCTTGAGCATCACGCCCTTCAAAAGTTCCGCCTTTTGCGCCTCGGTAAACGGGCGGGCGAGCGTCACGCGGTAGCGCTTGAGCACGCCCTTTTTGGGGCTCTCAATTTTGTGGATAAAGTCGCCCTGGTTGCTCAGCAAAATGATTCCTTCGGAATCGGCGTCGAGCCTGCCCACCGTCTGGATTCCCATGGCGGTAAAACGGTCGGGCAGCAGCGAAAAAACCGACTGGTGGTCGCGGGCGTTGTGGCTGCACTCCACGTCCTCGGGCTTGTGGAGCATCACGTACAGTTTTTCGACCGTGGACACTTCCTCGCCGTTCACGGTAATTGCCGCCGGGCGTTCCGCAAACTCCATAAAGGGGTCCTCAACCACCTGGCCATCGAGTTCCACAAGGCCCATGCGCACCAAGGCGCGGGCTTCCTTGCGGCTGCCAAAGCCAATGGAGGCAAGCAAACGATCCAAAGTCAAAGCGGGCATCACTCCTCCACAATCCAGCCGAGAATCTTTTTACGGATGTACCCCAGCTCGGGCATTTCACCCGTCTTAAAGTAACGGGCGCGACGCCGCCAAAACAAGAACAGCAGCACACCCACATAATAAACGAGCATCAAAAGGAGCACCAGAACGCGGCACAGGTTCAGGCGCGAGAGAATCGCCCCCTGCGCATGCAGTTCCCTTTCGTGCGTCCAGTCCATGCGAAAATCCCACGCCCCGAGGTACGGGAATCCCTTGAGCACGCCGTTGAGCGCGGCCCCGTAGCCCATGATCTGGTAGTCGGCGCGAATTCCCTCCACATAGCAATCCACAAACTGCAGGCCCAAGGTCTTCACCAAAAGCAGCAGCGCCCCCTTCAGGTAGCGGAACGCGCGGGCATCCAGTTCCGGCGTCAACACGATAGTCCAGAATTCCTCGTCCGTCAGCTTGCGCTTTTCCTTTTTCCCAGGCGCAGATTCTTTTGCAGAGGCGGGCTCCGGCGCTTTTTTCTCGGAATCCGGTGCATTCTTCACAGGTTCCGGCGCGCTCTCCTTAGCGGGTTCGGTAGGCTCTTGTTTTTTGACGGGCTCTTGTTTTTTTGAGGTCCCGGCCTTGGGCTGCCTCCCGTTAGAGTCTACCGGCTTTGTGGCCACATACGTCGGCATGTACGCCTCGTCAACGTCGTCATCGTCGTCCACGTCGGCGTCCGCATCTTTTTTCACATCCTTGACGGAGTCTTCTTTTTTCTCGTCCTTGGCAGGCTCTTCCTTTTTCCACTTCTTTTCGCCGGTCCACAAAAGTTTTTTGTACAAAAACAAACGCGCCAGCGCGCCCTTCTCCCCCGCTTCAAAGTCCAGCCTGAACGGGACGGGGAAAAAGAGTACCACCAGCGCTAAAACGCAGACGACGACCAGCAGCCAAAAAAGGACGCCACCCATCTACTTCTCGGCTTCGTCAGCCTTTTTGCTAATGATGTCGATGAGTTCGGCAAAGCTCTTGGTCTTGAGGATCTGGCCGAACTGGTCCTTGTAATTGCGAGCCGTCGAGAGGTCGTCAATCACCAGGTCCCAAGCCTTCCAGTTGCCGTTCACCACACTCATCTTGTATTCGAGCACCGACTCCTTGCCCTTGTACCACAGGTGCGCCACCACGCGGGCCTCGTCGGCGCCCTTCATTTTGGCGGGTTCGTAAACAGTGGAATCGGCGCGGTAGAGTTCCAGGCGCTTGGCGCTGGAATTGCGCACCATGCGCTGGAATTCGGCAACGAACTTCTTTTGCGAGGCCTCGTCCTGGGCTTTCCAATCGCTAGACGAGAGGGACTTTTTCGCAAGCAGTTCAAAGTCGAACGAATCGTTCAAAAGCGACTTCACGCGCTCCGTCTCCTTGGCGTTGCGGCTCGACTTCTTGATGAGCGCCTGCAGTTCCGCGTCCTTCTTTTTGATAGCGGCCACAGGGTCATCTGCGGCAAAGGCGACCAAAGACGCGCAGGCAACAGCAATCATTAACTTCTTAAGCATAGCACTCTCCCTATTTTACATACTTGGATTGGAACTCGGCCAGCGACATTCCCATCTTGGCGATCAGTTCTGCAAACTGGACGTTGTAGTTGCACACGGCAAAGTAATAATCCTTTTGCAGGGTCACGTTCTGGGTGTACGCCGAGACCAGCGCCCCCGTCTTGGACTTGTCCAAATCGTACTGCATGGCGGCACCCTTCAAAATGGCTTCCGAAGCCCGTAGGCTCTCCTTGAGGGCATCCATTTTCTCCCGCGCCGCCTCCACCTGGTAGTATTGTTCCTCGGCCTTGGCAATCAAGCCGTCGGCGGCGTACTTGTCCTTGAGCTGCAGCCCGCGATACTCGGTGCGGGCGCTGCGGAAATCTTCCCAGTACTTCCAAAAGTTCAGGCGGTAGCGGAGCCCAATGCCAATCAGGCCGTCCAGCTTGTTCACGGCGTCCTCGGCAAAGGCGTCCTTCTGCATCACGCTGCGGTTGCCCGCCCAGCTCTTTACGTACTCGAACTCGCCCATAATAAAGAACTCGGGCGCAAGCTTCGCCTCGGCAAGGTCCATTTGCGTGCGGCGCGCCAAAAGCCCAGCCTGCAGCTGCTTGAGTTCGGGGTGGTTCTGCAGAGTCAGGTTGCGCACCTCGTCCAAAAGCGGGAGCGGTTCCGGCCGCGGCTGCAAAACAGTGTCCTCGGCGACAAACACGTCGCCGTCGTCCAAGCCCAGCGAAAAGCGGATGGCGAGTTGCACTCGTTTCATGCCAAGGTCAGCCTCGGTGACGCCCTCCTTGACCGTGTGCATTTTCGCCTTCAGGTTCAAAAAGTCCATCTGGCTCACGTTGGGGTCGTCGTCGTCCAGCGCCTCCTCCATTTGGTCGTAGGCCTTGTCGACCTGCTCCTTGGCGGCGGCGGCGAGCTTTTGCATCTCCTTGGCGAGCAAGTAATTGTAGTAGTACGTCTGGAGCTCCACGTCCTTCTTGTGGACTTGGTTCTCAATGGAGTAAGTCTTTTGCTGAAGGTCCGCCTCCAAAGCCTTTTTGCCCGCGCGGTACTGCCCCAGGTTCAGCGGTTGCACAAACTTCGCCTGCACACCCCAAAACGGGCCCATCTTCGAAAAGTCGTAGACGCTCATCGTGTCGCCCTCGCTGTCGATTTCGTCGCGAAGGCCCGGGGCGGGCCCCACCATCATCGAAACATTGAACGTGGGCAAAATCGCCTCCGCCTTCAAAGCGCGGATCTTGTTCTTTTTGGCGTCAGTCCCGTAGCGTGTTTCCGCCAAAACGGGGTCATTGTTCAAGCCCGCTTCCACAAAATGCGCACAGTCGTAGCGGACCTCGCCCGCATACGCCAAAGCGACCAGCAAAAATGGAAGAAGACTCCTAATCATCAACCTAAATTTACAAAAAAGAAAGGTGCGCCAAATCCCAATACTTTGAAATTACGCGCTCATAGTAACGCGTCGGCAAGGCTTGCCCCTTTTCGAGCATCCTGTCGACGGCCGAATGCCCCAGGTTGTAGGCGATCAAGGCGTCCTTCCAGCTGCCGTACTTGCCAATGAGGCGAATCAGGTAAGCAGTCCCCACGGTCACGTTGATCTCGGGCTTGAGCAAGTCCTCCGAGGTGTTGACGCGGAGCCCAAAGTGCTGCGCCATCTTTTGCGCAGTCTCGAGCTTGATCTGCATAAGCCCCAAAGCTCCCGACGCCTTGCCCGACTTCATGCGGCCGCGCGCATTGGGATTGCCGTGGCTCTCTTGCGCCACCACCGCCAAAATCAAGAGCGGGTCCAGCGAATACGACCGTGAAATTTGCCAAATCTGCTCGGTGAGTTTGCGGCGCGCCTCGGAATCCAACCTGTTCTTGGAGAGGTGATCCACCACCTTGTCTATTTTCACGTAATCGATGGTCCACTTGCCCCAGGTGTCCAGCTGCTCCAAGTCCCCGCGGAGTTCTGCCTCCTGCTTGGCGAGTTCGCCCAGTTCCCCGTTGCGCATGTGCCAATAGCCGACAAAAGCCGCAATCGCAAGCGTCAACGCAGCAAAAACAGCAATGGTCAACCAGGAGGAAATTTGCAGGTTATTTTTCACGACGGGTATTCTCCAGGTACTCCAAGTACGATACCCAATCTTGAATGACGCCAAAGGAACTCAGCATCGAAGTGTCTTGCACCACGCCCAGCTTGCGCAAGGGGCCAATCGACGATTCCAATTTATCGATTTCGCGAATGTAGCGATCCTTTTGACTTTGCAGCGCGATGATTTGCGCCTGCTTGTCGGCAATGTCGCGCCCTTGCGCCGCAATAATCATAAAGAGCGAAATGGCGCAGCCCACAATCATCACGATCACCGCGATGGCGACCGCCGGGCTCAAGCGGAGTCCCGTCTTTTTGCCGTAGTGAACGCCCACCTGGCTCAACTGCTTCATGAGCCCGGATTCCTTGTAAGCGGAACGGCTCTCGTAAATCTCGAAAATGTTCTTGTACTTGCTAAAGTACTCCTTTTGCTCTTCGTTGCTAAAAACCAAAATGAGCGACGAGTTCTTCGCCTTCACGCGGTCCAGCACCTCAAGGAACAAATCCAGGTACTCGTTGGTCTTAAAGCGGGCGCGCTCCACATTCAAAAAGAAAAACACGCCCGGGCCGTCGGTGAGCATCTCTATTTTTTCGCGGACGGCGGGCAACTGGAAAACGCCAAGCGAACCCGAGAGGGTTATCTCGACATCGTTGCCAAAATCTTCCACCTGGATGTTAATCAAATCTGCACTCATCGGTCATCACTTTTTTATTACAGACAAATTAACCTTAAATTCAAGTTCCTCGGTCACTTTCAAGGCCGTGCGCCAGAAGGGGTACACGCAAATACCTTGGAAAACCTCTGGAGCCGCCGACGCCGTAGCCCCGAACATGGAGCCAATAAAGAGCGACGCCGGCTTGTCGAATTTCATGTGGATGGTACAACCCAGCGCATAGTCCTTAATGGCGAGGGTCGTCGCCTCGGGGTAAACGAACGGGGCCTTCTTGTCCCACTTGACCGCTTCGCCGTCAATCGTAATGCCAATACCGTTGCTGTTCTCGAGCACGCCGAATTCAAAGAGCGTCCCAAAATAGCACTTGGATTCCACATAGGTGGAATTCATCACCTTGTAGTTCGCGCTAATGGCCGCCTCGGAGCTGTCGAACTCAAAGGACTTTTTAACATGGAATACACCCTTCTTCTCGCCCAGGGTAAAGCCCTGCTCTTCCAAAAGTTCCACGCCCGCACCCGAGTCGCCCCGCTTGATCTGGTAATCGAAGGGTTCGGCCAGCATGTTCTCGCGGCCCGCCAAGTACTGCTCAATCTTGGTCGCGCCCATGTCAGCATTGGGCAAAAGGCAATCGAGGAACGCCACGGTGGGTTCACCGTCGTCACGCCAGGCGTTGAGCAAGTTGAGAGGAGTCGGCTTAAAGTACAGGGAACGCAAAATTCCGCCCGCATAAAAATCGAGCAGACACGAGAAATCGCGGTTCTCGAGCACAATCACCTTGCGCCCGAGCAGCAAAAAGTCGCACACATCAAAGCGGAAACCCGCAAAGTCGGTAAGGCGGTCCAGTTCTTTGGCCGCCGTGACCAGGTAACGGTACGCCCACTGGCGCACGTTCAAACTCTGCATGCCCTCGTTGTTGCACAGATCCCTAAAGAATATCGGTGACATCACCGGCATCAGTTTTTCGCAAAAGGCGTTGAACTTCTTGGGTTCCAGCGCCACCTTGGCGCGGCGGTACAGACTCAAGAACGATTTTTGCAGCAGGTTGATCTCGGGTCTGCGAATCAGCATCTCACGGCAGCTGCGCGCCGTCGAAGGGAGGCCCAGCTTATGCCCCGCCGAGATCAAGTAGCTGAGTGAACCCTCGGAGTTCAGCTGGTTCACCGCGTAGCCCACGGGCCAAGTCTGCACGTCGTTCGTCTCGACAAAGTCCACCAGACGTTCAAAGAAGTGTACAATCTCGCTCGGGTCGGGCGGCAAGTTCAAAAGCACAACCGCCGAACGGCCGCCACGGCAATACGGTTCCGCAATGTGCATCCAGTTCAGGTCGTCATTCTCTATCGCCTTGGAGAGCGTGTCGGCCACAGGGACAATTCGCACAAAGGAGGCCTTATCCTCGATGGTGAACCATCCCGAAACGGGCGTCGAACGCCCCAGCGCGTCTTGGATGGCGGCCTCGCTCACCAGGGCGTAGTCAAATCCAGCCCGTTCAAGAACCGCGGTCATCCCCATCTCCCACACCAGGGAGGAATTGTAGAAGCCCTGCGGCTCCACGTCAAAACACTTGTTGAGCAGGCTCTTGTGCGTGTTCAACTGCATGGACTGCAGTTCTTCGGGGAAAAACGAGAGCATGGGGTCGTAAAAGCCGCCGCCCAAAAATTCGAGCACGCCTTCGCGAATGCCGCTCTTGATTTTGCCAAACATCAAAGGCTTCGCCACCTTGCGCAGCGCCTCGATGGTAGGGCCGTCCATGTACACAGAGCACTTGACATTTCCAGAGTTCAGCAGCACGTCAATGCCGTCGAGCACGTTGCGTGCGACCGCATCGAGATTCTCGTAAGCCGTGGAGGGCGAAAGCTGCAGCACAAAGGAAATGGTCGGTTTCATAAAAAGAAGAATAGCAATTTTGTGCAGGAATGAGTACGCGGCGAAAGTATTTGGAGGCTAGACATTCGCCTAAAAACCGACATGCAACAGCAGGCCGCCGTCGGGTTCACGCAGGTTTATCGCCGGCGCGATGCCAATTTTGTACCGTTCAGCCTTTTCCATATAGCGTTTGCCCATTTCCCTTTGCTCTGACGAGCCAAAAATATCGGAAACTCCCAATCCGAAGGTAAAGGGAACTACAGTTAGCAATGTTCCTATGCCAAAAGTTCGCCCCGCTATAGCCGTTCCCAGGTGGTCGTAATCGACAGCGAGGGCAACAGCACGTGCGAGCAAAGTGACAAGCGGGTATAAAAAAAGCCCCCCACGAGGTTTACCTCATGGGGCTGTGAGCCGCAAGCGACTCGTACTGACGAGTCGTGGGGCGACCTTTGACCACTTGGCGCTTCAGCGCTTACGTGGGCATGGCCACCTTTGCGGGGAGAGCGAGCCGTAGGCGGAACGGTACATAAAAAAAGCCCCCCACGAGGTTTACCTCATGGGGGGCGTGAATCCAGCGGCGCCCTACTCTCCCGGGCCCGGAGGCCAGGTACCATCGGCGAA
>NZ_FQYM01000027.1 GCF_900141705.1 Fibrobacter sp. UWP2 | reverse complement strand
CTGGGTTGCACCAGTTCTAAAGAAGGGAACATTGCGCAAGACTCTGCCGAAAAGAAATGGTACATTTGCAGAGACCGCGCATGGCAAAGCGCCAAACCCATAGAATACGATACATGCGGCTGGCCCCACGATGCCTTTGACGGCACCGTAAGAACCGGCAACGTGGATACAAACAGCGTCTACGTTTTTGACTCGCTTGGTACCGGTTGGCGTACTGGCGACCAGCTCGATATCACTCTCGGGTTTGGCGGCTGCACCGCCTTGCGCAATACGATGGTCGACTCGAATGGTGGCTCTTTCTACACCTGCGACAACAGGCATTGGCGTTCGTCGAAAGACATCGAGAAGGATACTCTCGGTTGGGGCGGACTCAATACGACCTTTGTCGAAGGCGACGTGCGCAACGGCGCCGTGAATGCCGACTTTGTCTATGTTTACAACGGCGCCAGTTGGCGCCGCGGCACCGTGGTGGATTTCTTGATGAAAAATGCAGGTGGTTTTGCTTGCACTGAAAAAATAAAGGGTGACACAAGTTTTGTCAAAGTAGATGATTTGTATTATGTATGCGCTTATGACCCAACGTATAAAATGGAAGACACTACATATCATTGGATCGTTGCTCCTGAATTATACAATGACACTCATGAAGAACCATGTAAATTTTATTATATGGTATTAGATGGCGTCATAAGGCCGATTACATCGTATGAAGGAAACTTGCTTTATGGAAGAATTAATCAGGAAAATCATTATGTTTGCGACACGAAAGTTGCGGGTAGTTATGATTCTACTGATTACTATTGGAGATTGATGACTACAGTTGAGGAATTGATAGGTGTTGGCTGTACTGGCTCCCATATTGGTGAAACAACTGAATTTCACGGAGAACTCTATTCCTGTACTCGTAAGGGTGTATGGGTGCACATGAATGATTGGAACTGGGATGTTCCTGCAGTAAGTTGGCTGAACAACAGTGAAAGTATAATCTACGGAACATGGGTTGATTCTTCCGATAACAACAAGGTTTACAAGACAGTAGAGCTCTCTAGCGGTATATGGATGGCCCAAAATTTGAATCGCGAAACAGAAACCGGAAGCTGGTGTTATGACGACAGAGAGTCTAATTGCCTTGCAGGTGGACGTTTGTATACATATGAGGCTGCTTTAAACGCATGCCCAAGAGGTTGGCATTTGCCCAATTCATTGGAATTTTTGGACCTAATGGAATCTGATATTGACAAGGGTACTGCACGTATAGGCAAATCCAAAAAAGGATGGTACGAAGGAGAAAATGGAACTGATGATGTTGGCTTTTCGGTTGTCCCCGCAGGCCAAAGAAGCAGTTCGACAGGCAAATTTATGGATGCTGGAATGGGGGCCTATTTTTGGACATCAACTCTGTCTAGACGGTCTAGTGAAATTACCTCTGAAGCCATCAGTTGGAATGTCTCATTTTTTAGTAATGAGTTCTTAGACGAGGAAGCTGACATAATGAATGGCTACTCCGTCCGCTGCGTAAAGGATGCCGAATAAATCCGTCGCTTGACTAAATAAACATCATAAAAAAAGAATGAGCACCAATGTTAAAATGCATTGGTGTTTTCTTTGTTTAGTGCTCTCTTGTGTAGTACAACGACGCCGGACCACAATATCTGGTATGATTTTCGTAAGAACCACTTGCAAGAAGTGGTAGAAAGTGGTAGATTTATTGCGTGTTGTGGTAAAATGTGGTAAAAACAAAATGAATTTCACTTCTTTCATAGGACAAGCCCAGACGGCTATCGACGGAAAGGGGAGGACCTCCTTCCCCAGGGATTTCCGTCGTCAGCTTTCGGCTGCCGATGGGAATGAGTTCGTGGTCACTCGCGGACCGGACCAGACCCTGAGGTTGTTCGTCCTTTCGGAGTACGAGAAATTCATGGCGGACTTGGACCAGAGGTCCGACCGCCGTCAAACCGACCTAGTTCGGAGAGGCCTCTGCGCTACATTCGTAGAGCTAGACGGCCAAAATCGCATTTTACTCCCCAAGATTTTGTTGGAGTATGCTGGCCTTAAGGACGAAGTCCTTTACGTGCAGGCAAGCGGTAAGACTCTTGAATTATGGAACCCGGATCGCTTCAACGCCAAGTATGGCTTACAGACAAATGAAGCGATGGCTGCATTCGATGCTGCATTCTACGGTGAAGGTTTGACGGAGGGCCCGGATGGAAAACGCTGACCTTCGTCAAGCTAAATTACAAATAAACTATCACGAACCGGTGATGCTCGCAGAATGCCTCGAGGGCCTGCGGCTAAGTGACGCCTCCCTTGTGGGAGGGACGTTTGTGGATTGTACTCTTGGCGGCGGCGGTCATTCGTATGCCATAGCGAATAAGTTGAGCCCTGCGGGGACGCTGCACTCCTTTGACCGCGACGAAGAGGCGGTGGCTTTTGCCACAAAGCGCATGGCGACTATCCCTGTCGAGAAATCGCCGAAGTTCGTTGTACACCCGGTGGCTTTTGCCAAGCTGGGTGAAGAGATTGCGGCAAATTCGGTCGACGGAATATTGTATGATCTGGGAATCAGCAGCCACCAGGTCGATGATTCAAGCCGCGGGTTCACCTTTGTGGGAAACAACCCGCTGGATTTGCGCATGGACCGCCGCGAGGGCGTGAGCGCCCAGGAATGGCTACGTTCGGTGAGCGCCGACGACTTGGCCGATGCCCTCCGCAAGAATGCGGACATGGACCGCGCCTATAAACTGGCGACCCGCCTTGTGGAAGTCGCGGTAAAGACGGCTGCGGAGAACCGTGACATTTTGCCGAGCGACGTGAAGGCGATTGTGGAAGCGGTGTTCCCCGACAAGCGCCGCGATGTGAACAGCCTGCTGGCACGCGTGTTCCAGGCGGTTCGCATGGAAGTGAACGGCGAACTCGCCCAAATTGAACAGAGCCTGACTGCGGCGGTGGATTGCCTCAAGGTGGGCGGCCGCTTGGTGGTGATGAGCTACCACAGCGTGGAAGACCGCTGTGTGAAGGACACTTGCGCCAAGTTCGAGAAGGCCTGCATTTGCCCCGAGAACTTGCCGGTGTGCATGTGCGGCGGCAACCACCAGCGCCTAAAGAAGGTGAATCGCAAGCCGATTCTGCCCAGTGATGAAGAAATTGCAAGGAATAGCAGGGCTCGCTCTGCGAAACTGAGGGTGTACGAACGCGTATGAGTGATACCAAGAAAATACTCGTTCCTACGACCAACCGCTCCATCTTTTGGATCGTGTCTTTGGTGCTGCTCTTTTTGGTGCTGTTCTGCATGACGCCCCTCTACCTGCAAAACCGCTTAAACAGCTTGTACGAGACCAAGCACAAGCTCTCTGAGGAACTGACGTTTTTGCAGCGGGACGCGCTTTTGCTGGAGCTCAAGATCAATCAGCTTTCGTCTTTAGAAAATATGGCTGAGTTCGCGGAACAGGCTGAACTTGGCTTGAATGTGCTGCCGGTGAAGGTGATGCCGCAAGGAGGCTCCAAGTGAACAAGTTCAGATTGGAACCTTTGGCATTTATCAAGTGGCTCGTGATGAGTCTTGTGGCCGTACTCATGCTGCAGACTTTCAACATCCAGGTTTTGAACCAGAAGGCTTATCAGTCCAAGACCAAGGACATGGTGGTGCGTTCCAAGAACGTCTATGCCGAGCGCGGTCAGATTATGGACCGCAATGGCGTGGTGCTTGCCGACAACCTTCGCGACACGGCGAACAAGGTGCTGGATTACAGCCGAATCTTTTTGCAGGGCAAGCTTGCAAGCCAGATTGTGGGCAAGTTGGACTTTAACGGACACGGCAACATGGGCATTGAACGCGTGTTCGACTCCCGCCTTACGGGTGTGGAGGGCTTCCGCGTGAGCGTGCAGGACGTGCGCCACCGTGAAATTTACAGCCGCAGCGAAGACGTGGCCCAGGCAGAACCGGGCAAGAACCTGGTTTTGACGATTGACAAGAACATGCAGGAGATTGTGGAGAAGGCTCTTAAGGACGGCGTCGCGGAATTTAGCGCAAAGAGCGCGAGCGCCGTGGTGGTGGACCCGTACACGGGCGAAATCCTCGCCATGGCGAGCTACCCGACCTTTGACCCGAACTCCAAAACGCAGGGCATAGGCCGCATGGCGAAAAACGACATTGTATCGATGTCCTATGAACCGGGATCCACCTTCAAGGTCATTACCGCTTCGGCGGCGCTTGAGAACGGCATTGTCGATACGAACCGGATTTTCCCGAATGAGGGTAAGTCGTGGAAGTGGAACCCGAGGGCGAACCCGATACGTGACACCCATGAGTATGGTGACATGAACATGAGCGAAGCGATGGTGCAGTCCTCGAACATTGTGTTTGCAAAGATCGCCGATGCGGTGGGCGCGCAAAAACTTTACCAGATGGCGAGCCATTACGGTTTGGGAATGAAGACCTCCGACGCCTTTTACGGCGAGGAATCGGGAATGTTGAAGGATCCGTACACGCTTGCGAGCAACAGCGGCAGTGACCTTAAGCAAATGGGCTTTGGGCATGCTGTGATGGTGACGCCCATCCAGATGGTGATGGCGTACTCTGCTGTGGCGAATGGCGGCAAGCTGATGGAACCTATGATTGTGAAGGAATGGCGGGACGCCAATGGGAATTTGGTCGAGAAGAAGGAACCGGTGGAAGTGCGCCGCGTGATTAGCGAACAGACTGCGGCCAAGATCCGCGCCATGCTCAACCGTGTGGTGAATAGCGGAACGGCAAAGCGCGTGGCCTCTAAAAAGATTCCCGACGTGCTGTTTGGGGGCAAGACGGGTACGGCCGAAAAGTACAGTCAGGAATTGGGCAAGTACGACCGCAACCATCAGGTGGCTTCGTTCATTGGGCTTGCGCCTGTGGAAAATGCCCGCTATGTGTGCATGGTGCTGGTGGATGACCCGCAAGGGGTTCATGCCGGCGGTGTGACGGCGGGGCCGATTTTCCGTCGCATTATGGAAGGCGTCTATTACCATCCGGAACTTTCGCCGCTTTCGCACAACCTGGTGCAAGTCAAGGTGGACAATCCCTGCGACGTGGACTTTATGGGCATGACCGTGAATGCGGCGAAGCGTTTGGCTGGCGACAGGGGATGCCCGGTGACTTTGCAAGGCGAGGGAGACCGAGTGATTTCGCAGCGTAACGACATGCTCGACTCGATGGGCGTGGTGCTGATGCTTGGTGAGACTGTGGCGACCAAGATGCCCGACCTCAAGGGTCTTTCGCTGAAGGATGCCCTCGAGGTGATGGGGAACATTCGCATGAACGTGGAATACGAGGGCAAGGGCCGTGTGGTCGCTCAGACCCCCAAAGCAGACGAGACGCTCCGCAAGGGGACTGTGTGCAAGTTGACTTTAAAGGAGAGAGGCTGATGATTTCGGAAGGACTGATGCAAAAGTTGTCCGTGACGGGGCTTTGCGATGATTCCCGCCGTGTAAAACCGGGGAATCTGTTCTTCTCCATCCCTGCCGAAGGGTTCGAGGAATTTGCACGCAATGCGGTCGCTGCCGGTGCGGTCGCCGTGGTGGGCGAGGTGCCTGCCCCCGAAGGCCTGACTTCGAAGTGGATCCAGGTGGCAGACGTGAAGGCTGCCCGTTTGGAAGCGGCAAAGATATTCTACAAGGATCCGTTCGCCAAGCTTAGTTGCCATGCGGTTACGGGTACGAACGGCAAGACAACCAGCGCATTTTTGATGAACGCGATGCTGGAATCGGCGGGTCACAAGGTGGCGCTGCTCGGCACCATCATGAACAAGATTGGCGCCAATGCCGTGCCGGCGACGCTCACGACTCCAGGACTTTTGGACTTGTTCGCCTTTGCGGCGAAGGCCGTGGCGGCGGGCTGCACCGATCTGGTGATGGAAACTTCCAGCCACTCGCTGCACCAGGGCCGTGTGGCGGGAATCCGCTTTAAGAGCGGCCTGTTCAGCAACTTGACTCAGGACCACTTGGATTACCACAAGACTATGGATGCCTACTTTGAGGCTAAAAAGCTCTTGTTCACTAAGTATTTGGCCGAAGGTGGCGTGGCCGTCATCAATATTGATGACGCTCATGGCGAAAAACTGTTTGACAGCCTGAACGGAAGTGCCCTGCGTACCGTTGCTGTGTCGCGCTTGGGTAAGGCAAAGGCCTTTGTGAAGCCCGAGGGCGAGGTGAAGAATACCGAGGACGGTCTGGAATTTTTGCTTCCGATGATTGCGAAGGAAAAATTCGAGACTCCCTTGTGCGGCGACTTTAACGTCGACAACGTTTTGCTGGTTTTGGCATGGGCGAACGCAGTAGGCGTCCCGGAACTGGCCATGCGTGCCGCCTTGGCGAGCGTCCGTGTGCCGGGCCGCTTTGAAAAGGTGTGGAACAAGAACGGGAAGCACGTGATTGTGGATTACGCGCATACGCCCGACGCCTTGGAACGTGTGCTCACGACGGCACGTAGCCTTTGCCGCGGTTGCCTGAGCACCGTGTTTGGATGCGGCGGGGATCGCGACCGCACCAAGCGCCCTATTATGGGGCATATCGCCGAGACCCTTGCCGACAGGGCTTGGCTTACGAGCGATAACCCGCGTACCGAGAACCCCGGCGCCATAATCGCCGACGTGCGCGCCGGCATGACGACCAAGAAGTTCGAGGTGGTCGAGGACCGCGCCGAGGCCATCAGGCGCGCCTGTGCTGCCCTGCAAGAAGGGGACTGGCTTGTGATTGCGGGCAAGGGCCACGAAGACTACCAGATCGTCGGCAAGACGAAACACCATTTTGACGACCGCGAAGAGGCGGTGAAGGCAATGGAAGGATGCTAAAACTTGATATGACAATAGGGGAGATGCTCGAGAGCCTCGAGACCACAGCGGTCGGGGTGAATAAGCGCTCTCTCAAACGCAAGGTGAATCTGTGCATGGATTCCCGCGAACCGGCTAAAGGCGTTGTGTTTTGGCCAATTAAGGGCGTCCGTTTTGATGCCCACCAGTTTGTTAACCAAATGGAAAACGAAGGAGCCCTGATGAGCGTAGTAAACCAGGAAGCCGTAAAAATGAACACGTTTAAAGCGTATGCCCCGGTGAATGATACTACCAAGGCGTTGCTTAAACTCGCCAAGGATTACCAGCGCCGCTTCAAGTTGAAGAAGGTCGCGATTACCGGTAGCAACGGCAAGACGACTACGAAGGAGATGACGAAGGCTGTACTTTCGATGAAGTACAACACCCATGCCACCCAGGGCAATTTCAACAATCACATTGGCGTGCCCATGACGCTGTTCCAGCTGAAGCATTCGCACGAGGCGGCCGTGGTCGAGATGGGCACCAGCGGTCCTGACGAAATCCGCCCGCTGTCTTTGGCGACGGAACCTGACGTGGCGGTGATTACGAACATTGGCGCAAGCCACCTGGAAAAGCTGATTGACTACGACGGCGTTTTCCGCGAAAAGATTACCATCAAGGACGGCCTCAAGGATGGCGGCACCCTGATTGTGAACGCCGATGACCCGCGCCTTTGCAAGGTGAAGACCACCAGGAAGATGAAGGTTTTGACATTTGGCGTGAACCGCGGCACCATCCGCCCCGAAAAGCTCGTTTGGAACGAGAACGCCTGCGCGACGTTCTATATCGGTCGCACCAAGTTTGCCTTGAATGTGCAGGGGATCCATAACCTTTACGATGCCCTGGCCGCGATTGCGGTGGGTATTACCTTTGGCGTGAGCAAGACGGACATTGCTAAGGCATTGAACGCTTACCGTGCCACCAACATGCGCATGGAATTCAAGAAGGCGAACGGTTTCAAGATTGTTTCGGACTGCTACAATGCAAATCCCTCGTCGACTAAGATGGCGCTGCAGACGATTGGCAACATGAAGGCCCCGGGCAAGCGCATTGCGGTTCTGGGCGACATGCTTGAACTTGGCAAGCAAAGCGGCGAACTCCACGCGCAAATTGGCGCGATGGTCCCCGAAATGAACTTTGACCTGCTTTTGACCGTGGGCAAGGACGCCCGCAACTATGTGAAGGGTGCCAAGGCGAAGGGAATGAAGGCGGTGTTCCATTTTGATTCTGTGGACGACATTATTGAATTCCTCAAGGGCACGGTGGCCGAGGGCGATGTGCTTTTGGTGAAGGGCAGCCGCGGCATGCACATGGAACGCGTCGTGGACGCCCTTGTGAAACTGACTCCGGTAGTGAGGGCGTAAAAAAGAACTTATGGGCAATACAACCACAAAATCTGGCGTGAACAAGCTTTTGCTGCTTTCGACACTCGTGTTGATGTGTGTCGGTTGTGCCGTCGTCTACACGGCTTCGACGACGCATGCGATAAAGCTTGGGCTTACGCCGGAACATTACCTGAAGGCGCACTGCATGAAGGTGGTGGTGGCCCTGGTGGCGATGTTCCTTGCGGCGAAGGTGGATTATTCGATTTGGAAGAAGGGGGCGCGAGTCATATTTGGCATTGGCTGCGTGCTGACCATCGCGGCGATTGTGGCTGGCGGCGACGTGAAGGGTGCGAGCCGCTGGATTTGGGGCATCCAGCCGTCCGAAATATTGAAACTTGGGTTGATTGCCATGGTTTGCACCAAGCTCTCGGAAGCTGGGTTCGAAATCAAGACGCTCAAGTGCAGTTTAATCCAGCCGGGAGTCCCATTCATGATTTCGGCGCTTTTGTTGGCGTTGCAACCGAACTTCTCGATGTTGATTCTTTTTGCGGGCATTACTGTGACGGTTTTGATTGTGGCGGGAGCGCGAGCCAAGTACTTGTTGCCTGCCCTGGGAGGGAGCGCCTTGGTGGGCGTCATTGTGCTATTGATCAAGTCGCACACGTCCAAACGCATCGCGGCATTCTTGGACCCCACGGCGAACCAGAATTCGGCAATGCAGGGCGAACGCGCCTTGGAAGCGCTCGGCAATGGCGGATTTTTTGGAACGGGCTTTGGCATGGGCATGCAAAAACTCGGTTATTTGCCCGAGGCGCACAAGGACGTGGTCTATGCAGTGCTTGGCGAAGAGGCTGGGTTCATTGGGACGTCCATTATATTGCTTTTGTTCGGCTGCCTGTTTTACCAGGGGTTCGAAATCGCCAGGAATTCTTCGACCCGCTTTGGAAAGTACATGGCTGTGGCGTTGACGATATCGCTTTTCTTGAATTTCTTGGTCCATGTGAGCGTGAGTACTGGACTTTTTCCCACGACGGGGCAGCCGCTCCCGTTCTTGAGCTTTGGCGGAACCAACCTGATTTTCTCGGCGCTGTTTGTGGGAATCCTGTTGAACATTTCCAAGGCGGGCACGGGCAAAAAGATTGTTGAACCTTACATGAGTAGTACCGACAATACGGCGGCTCATGCCTTTAGTGATTTTGAAATTGCGAGGAATGACGTATGAAAAAGTTCCTGTTTGTATGTGGCGGCACCGGTGGCCATATTTTCCCGGCAGTAGCGATTGCCGAAAGCCTCAAAAAGATGGGCGTTACCGACATCACGTTTGCCGGACGTAAGGATTCCATGGAAGAACGCCTGGTGGCCTCTAACTGGCCTTACGAATACATTACCGCGGAACCGCTGCACCGCGGCCCGTTCCTCAAGAATTTGGCTTTGCCTTTCAAGCTCTCCAAGTCGCTGGTGCGTGCCAAGAGCGTTGTCAAAAAAGTGAACCCCGACGTGGTCGTGGCTACGGGCGGGTATGTTTCGCTTCCGATTGTGCTTGCCGCCGGTAGCCTCGGGATTCCTGTTTACCTGCAAGAGCAAAATGCGGTGGCCGGTGTCGCCAACAAGGTGGGCGCCCGCTATGCCAAGACAATCTTTGTGACGAGCGAAGAAGCCGCCCATGGTTTCCCGATCGAAAAGACCCGCGTTTTTGGCAACCCGGTTCGCAAGCTCCCGCAGGCGGACGAGCTTAAGCGTCCCGTAGAATTTGCCGAAGGCAAAAAGGCTGTGTTTATTGTGGGAGGCTCCCAGGGTGCCGCAGGCATCAACGCCAAGATTGAAGAGAGCATCAAGACCATTGCCGCCCGTAACGACGTGAATGTGGTTTGGCAGGTGGGCGTCAAGAATGTGGAATCCATTAGCAGTCGCGTGGGCGACGTGCCGAATGTGGCGATTCGCGGGTTCCTGAATGACATTTACGCCTACATGAACTATGCCGACTTGATTATCAGCCGTGCAGGGGCCTCGGCTCTTGCCGAAATCCTTGCGTTTGGCAAGCCGAGCATTTTGTTGCCGTACCCGCATGCGACTGCTAACCACCAAGAACATAACGCCCGCGTGGTCGAGAAGGCCGGCGCCTGCCTAGTGGAGCTGGACGGCGACCCCAATGATTTGTGGAACAAGGTGGAGTCACTTTTGTTTGACAGCGAAAAATTGAATAAAATGGCCATCGCAGCGAAGGGTCTCGGGATGCCCGATGCCGCCGACCAGATTGCGAGAGTCATTATGGAAAAGGAAAATGCATAATGCAGATTAATGATTGCAAACGTGTTCGTCGTCTTCACTTTGTGGGTATTGGTGGCGCCGGTATGTCGGGCATTGCCGAAGTCTTGCACGAGAACGGATTCGAGGTGACCGGTTCCGACATGGGCGAGGGCCAGGTTATCGATTATCTCAAGAACTTGGGTATCCGTGTAGATTCGAAACACGAGGCAAAGAACGTAGAGAATGCCGACCTCGTTGTATATTCTTCTGCTATTCCGTACGACAACCCGGAACTTGTAGAAGCGCGAAATCGCCGCATTCCCGTAATCCGCCGTGCCGAAATGCTTGGCGAACTGATGCGTCTTAAGTACACGCTCGCCATTTGCGGTACTCATGGCAAGACGACCACCACTTCCATTGTCGGGCAGATTTGGGAAGAAGCCGGCCTTGACCCGACCATTATCGTGGGCGGTGTGGTGAAGGGCAAGGGCAGCGGCGCCAAGGTGGGCCGCGGCGATTACCTGATTGCCGAAAGCGACGAGTTCGACCGCAGTTTCCTTTCGATGATGCCGTCTTCGGCTATCGTGACCAATATCGATGCCGACCACCTGGATACTTACGAGAACATCGAAGAAATCAAGGACGCGTTCGTGCAGTTCGTAAACAAGATTCCGTTTTACGGCCAGGCGATTCTCTGCCTTGACGATGCGAACGTGCAGTCGATCCTTTCCCGCGTCCGTAAGCCGGTGATTACCTACGGCTTTAGCCGTCAGGCCAAGTACCGCGTCGAGAACCTTCGCTTTGAAAAGGGCTATCCCGTATTCGAGATTTTGAACGACGGCGAATCTCTTGGCGAATTCCGTCTCAAGATTCCCGGCCGTCATAACGTACTGAATGCCACCGCCGCCGTGGCGCTTGCCATGGAAGAAGGGATTGCCCCCGATGTGGCGCGCAAGGCGTGCGCCGAGTTTGAGGGTGTGACCCGCCGCTTTGAATTCATCGGCGAAAAGAACGGCGTGATGGTGTTCGATGACTATGCCCACCATCCGACCGAAGCGACGGCGACTCTTCTCGGCTTCCGCGAAGCATTCCCGGACAAGAGAATCGTGGTTGCGTTCCAGCCGCATTTGTTCAGCCGTACGCGTGACCAGCACGAGGCATTTGGCATGGCTTTTGCCAACTGTGACGTGCTTTTGGTGACCGACGTGTATCCGGCCCGTGAACGCCCGATAGAAGGTGTTACCGGTGCTCTCGTGGCCAATAGCGCGAGCGATCGCGGCCACAGGAACGCCCGTTTCGTGGGTGACCAGATGAATTTGCTGCCTATCCTGAAAGAGGAACTCCGCCAGGGCGATGTGGTCGTGCTGATGGGCGCCGGCAACATCTACAAGCTGGGGAGCAAGATATTGGAGGAATGCGTTTGAGCCTATCCAAGACGACATTCTTGGGCCGCCGAATCGGTTACAACGAAGAAAAGCGGAAGCAGGCCCGTGCTCAAAGAGTGAAGCACGGCGTCAGTGGAACTTTCCGCTGGTTCAGGCGTCGTGGCTGGCTTTTGTGCGTTGCCCTGATTGCCCTTGGCGTGGCCGCGTGGAACAACCGTTTTTACCTGCAGCGTTTGAACCCAATGGAACTGAGGCACTTGCAATACATTGATATTGAGGGCAACCGCATGCTCTCTTGGGAAGACGTGGTGCAAAACGCCCAGGTGGAACCAGGGATGCTGATGTCGGAAGTGAATGCGGACTCTGTGGAAAAGGCGTTGCTGCAAATGCCGCTTATTCACGAGGTGTCCGTGAAAAAGTATTTCCCGTCGTCGCTGGATATCAAACTCAAGGAGGCGTCGCCCGTGGTCTCGGCTTTTGAAGGCGGCAAGGCGACGGTGTATTCGGAACGAGGCATGGTGATGCCGCTCTCAATGACGACCGCTTTCCATTTGCCCGTGATCGATTTGGAGTCGGTCGACAAGATAAAGGCGATTTCGAACTTCTTGTATACCATGCGTAGCGAAGACAAAAAGCTTTATGAAAAAGTTTCCCAAGTCGCTTGGAGCGAAGCCGACCGGGCTTTTGAAGTGTACTTCAAGGATGTTGGGCATAAGACCTTGTTCCCCGAACAGGGGTGGAACAAGGACATGTTCGTGCTTTACGAATCTGTAAAGGCGGGATTCCCGCAAGATATGCGTTGTGCTGGCGAAGTAGACATGCGTTACGCCGGTTTTGCCTATGTAAGAAATTTTGACAAGAGGTGTGTCAATGGATGATAACAGACAAAATGAAATAAGAAAGGAAGACCTGATTTTTGGTCTCGATATCGGGGCTTCCAAAATCAACCTGTTCATGGGGGCCATTACCGAGAACTCCGTTCGCGTTTTGGAATGCGGCGACCTGCCGCTCACCAATGCCGACGAAATGGATTCGGTGGTGGAGAACCTGCAAAAGGCGGCTCGCCAGCTGGAGTCCCTTGCGTCGGTGGATGTCCACGACGTTTATGTGGGCATCGCGGGCAAGCATGTGTCCTCATTTAACTACAAGGGACTCATTACGCTCCCCACTGGGGAAGTCCGTAGCCAGGATATCGAAAATGTCAAGAACCAGGCGAGCACCATTCCGGAATCGGCTGGTCAAATTATCCATGTGTTCCCTGGGGAATATACGCTCGATGACCAACCGGGCATTAAGAACCCCAAGGGAATGAACGGACGCCGTTTGGGCGTGGATGTCCAGGTCGTCACCTCTCGACCCAATGCCATCCAGAATTTGGACAAGTGCGTCCGCAGCGCCGGGCTCCACGTAATGGATTTTGTTCTTGAACCTCTTGCCGCAGCGCATGCGGTACTGACCGACGACGAAAAGGAACTGGGGGTCGCCTTGATCGATTTCGGCGCAGGCTCTGCCGACGTGGCCGTTTTTGTGGGCGAGTCCGTCCGCTACACGGCTTCGCTGGACCTTGCGGGCAACACCATCACGAGCGACATCAGCAAGTGCCTCAAGGTGCCTATATCGCTTTCAAAAGCCGAAGAAATCAAGAAGAAGTACGGGACCTGCAAAATCAGCAACTTGATTGAAGACGAGACCTTCCCGGTGCCTGGCGTTGGCGACCGCGGCGAAGTGCAGTGCTCCCGCAAGCTCTTGGCTCGTGTGATTACTGCCCGCGTGGAAGAAATTTTCAAGTTGTTGGCGGCCGATCTCAAGAAGCACAAAATGGACGCTTTGATCAACGGTGGCATTGTGCTTACGGGCGGATGCTGCGCCTTGGAAGGAATCGACGAATTGGCAGACAAGGTTTTTGGAAAGCCTGTGCGCATTGGCCACTCCAAGGGCACAAGCGGTATCCAGGAAGCTTTCCGCAACCCCTCTTACGCCACAGGTATTGGCCTCTTGCACTATGCCGCCCGCCAGCAGCGTAGCAACAAGAAGCGCGATACGGGCAAACAAATCGCTGTTTCGGTGAAAAAAGGTTTTCAACGATTCAAGGATTTTGTTCAAACTTATTTCTAACAACAAACCACTCACAATCATATCAGGGAGATACACTATGAGTGAATTCGAAAACAACAACGGTACATCACACATCGTGATGGATGACTCAACCCTCAACAATGCCAAGGTCAAAGTCTTTGGCGTCGGCGGTGCCGGTGGCAACACTGTGAACCGCATGGTCAAAATGGAAATTGAAGGCGTGGAATACTACGCCGTGAATACGGATGCCAAGGCTCTGGAACTGAGTCTTGCCGATCACAAGATTGCCATTGGTCAAAAGACGACGAAGTCGCTTGGTGCCGGCATGAAGCCGGAAGTCGGCTGCAAGGCCGCCGAAGAGAACATTGAAGAACTGAAGGAAGCCATGGTTGGCGCCGACATGGTCTTCATCACTGCCGGCATGGGCGGTGGAACGGGTACTGGTGCTGCACCGGTCGTAGGCAAGGTTGCTCGTGAATTGGGCATCTTGACTGTGGCTGTGGTGACCAAGCCGTTCAAGTTCGAAGGCAAGCGCCGTGGCTCTCTCGCCTCTGAAGGCATCCAGAATCTGCGTTCTGCCGTTGATACCATGATTGTGGTGGACAACGAAAAGCTGATGGGCGTGGTGCAGAGCACCGACAAGAACATGACTCTCGATAGCGCTTTTAGGCTGACCGACGAAATTCTCGGTAACGCTGTGCGCAGCATTTGCGACATTATGTTCCGTCACGGTCTTATTCACGTGGATTTTGCCGACATCAAGACGGTGATGACCAACGGCGGCAGCGCCCTGATGGGTACAGGCATTGCCGAAGGCGAAAATCGCGGTATCAGGGCCACGGACTTGGCTCTCTCTTCGCCGCTCCTTGAAGACATCAACGTGGACGGTGCTACTGGCGTGCTCGTGAACGTTTCCCATGGCGAGAACTTCTCCATGGTCGAATATTGCGAAGCGATGGAACACATCCGCGACGCTGTGAGCGACAAGAACGACCCGAACATCATTATGGGCGATATCATGCTGCCTGAATTGGGCGACAAGGTCTGCATCACCATCATTGCGACGGGTTGCGGCGGCTCCACGCTGAAGCAGGAAGCGGCTGCCCCGATGTTTGCTGCAGGCTCCTTCACGTCGGCCTCCATGCCGCAGCCGTCGAAGCCCGCTGATTTGGCAACTTCACTCGGTGCTCCGCAGGCCGTCCAGGCTCAGGCCGCCGCGCAGGAAGTGGCTCCCGCCCCGCAGCAGGTCGCACCGCAGCCGGTTGCCGCGACTCCGCGTCCGACGGCTTTCAATTTTGAAGCCTTGGCTCACGGAACCATCCCGATGCCGGTGATTTCTGCCAATTCGGCCCCCACGACCGCATTTGGTTCCGTTAATTTTAACGCCCAGTCGCAGACCTGCGAAGAAGAACTGGTGACGACCGCTACGGCCACATTGCCTGAAACCCAGGAAATGCCCGAAGTTGCCGACGCCGACCTTCTTTCCAACGGCAACTACGCCTCGACTCCGGCTTACACCCGCCAGCAGGCCGCCATTGAACAGCCTGCCGTGCAGTCGGCCCCGGCTCCGCAGCCGCGCAACTTGAAGTATCCTGAGGATTCTCTCAAGACGAACGGTGTGGACTACGACCTGCCGGCATTCCTCCGCATGGGCGGAGACTCGTTTTAGTCGGTGACGGTTTTTGTCCCGTTGCTGATGGAAACGTCTTTGTAGTAGAGCTTCTGTCAAGAAGATAAACACACACACGGGTACGCGTGAGCGTGCCTACCACAACACAAGGGGCTGCCTGGGTCTCCCTGCCCGGGCAGCCTTTCTTATATCGCTCGCTCCTGCCAAGCCACTCTTTTTGTTATATTACCAGCATGCTCTTGAAGTTGCAGCATTTGGTTGTTTGCTTGTTCTTGATGGCTGGCGTGGCGCTGGCCGAGGACGGCTATTTCCAAATTGGCACCGACTTCAACTTCGGTTTGAACGGCGGCCCCACGGACCCGACTTTCGCGGTCGATACGGCGGACTGGTTTGGTTCCAACTGGCGCGGTCTGCAGATTCCGCTCGAAAACGCCCGCAGCTACGAAGACTACCTGGATCCGTTCTTTACGCTCAGTTTCCGCGCCGGTTACAAGAGTTTTCACGTGCTCCTGGAAGCCCCGCTTCGCCGCGATATCGAGGCCTGGTACCAGGACGACTTGCACAGCAACTTTACGTACGACCCGAGCGAGCTCGACATCAATGTCCCGAACAACGCCTACGCCAAGTGGTACAATCCGGTGGGCTTTGTCCAGTTCGGTCGCTTCGCGGTAGACGACCTGATGGTTTCGAAAAACGACATCTTGGTAGGGGGAGCCCCGTACCATGACGGCGTGCACTGGAAGTTTACTCCCGGAATCTTCCGCTACGATTTCTTGTTCAGCTCCCTGAACGCCTGGCTGTACGGTGATGACGTGGATCCCGATACGGGATGCCCGCCCGAAGGCACGGAAGCCTATGCCCAGAAATGTACGGAACCTTCGAAACAGGTGGCGAATCAGCGCAACCGTACCTATACCGACAATATCAAGACGTTCATGTTCCACCGCTTCGGTGTCGAAACGGACAAGTTCTGGGTTTATGTGGCCGAACAGAGCATGATTGGCGGCAAGGCTCCCGAGTTCCGCTCGATGAGTCCCTTTATTTATTGGCACGACAACTACGCGACCGGCTACACGTCGGCGGCGACGTCTGCCGAATTTGGCTACAAGACCTCTAACGGGGCCCGGTTCTATACCCAGGTGAACATGGAAGACATCAATAGCCCGGTCGGCGAAGACGACGACAAGGGCACGAGCCGCTCCGTTATCAACTACCTGGTGGGCTATTATCACGAATTGCAGACCGCCAGGTACGGAAAATTCTCGTGGCGTCTGGATGTGGTGCGCACTGACCCCGTGGCAAACAATAGCAAGTTGCCTCTGCTCAAGTACACGAGCCGCCGAAATTATCGCAGCAACTACCGCGAACAGGACGACCCGAATTACGCTGATGCTTACTTCGTGGATTATCCTATCGGGTATCGCCGTGGAGCCGATGCCCTCGATATGTGGTTCGATTTCGGCTGGAGCAACAGGGTACATTCGCTTTCTGTAACGCTTGCCTGGCTGCGTCAGGGCGACAAGGAAATGTACACGGATTATAACGTCGCGCTCGAGGGTGGAGACAAGTCCCCTTCGGGTGTTGAAGAGGCGCAGTACCTGCTGGACGTGCTCTACAAGATGCAGATGACCTATTGGTTCGGTTTCTACCTGGGCGGTGGTGCCCGCATTTACGAAAATCTCGGCCACGTCCGCGGCGACGACGGGATTGACGGCTGGATTCGATCTGGCGTCAAGTTCAACTTTAACCCTGTCGACATGAAATTCTAGCGTTTTTGTGATTTCTGTTACCATGCTGGCTTTGCCAGGTGGCCGGGGGCTGGTCAATCCAAGGAAATAAGTATATATTGATTTAGAGAAGTTAAAAAGGGGTTCCATATGGCTTTGAGAAAAATCTTTTTCCCGCTTACTTTGGCGGTTATTCTCGCAGGTTGCACTGCCGAGACGGAATTCAACCCCATAGGCGGATCGGAATCGAAAAACGCCGTTTCGAAAACGGATGATGTCGGCGATGACGAAGGGTCTTCTTCGTCCAAGAAGTCTTCGTCTTCCCAGAAAGCAATGTCCTCGGAAATCGAAGACATGCTTATTGTATCTTCGTACGATGAACTTTTTGTCTGCTCGGCAAAGCGGGAAGGTATGGACGCTTACGTGAAAGACGAAAAATCCTTCTATGCCTGCTATGACGGGAAATGGGTGATACGTAGGGAAGGCCCGGATGTCATGGTTAATAGTTCGTCGTCTTCGGCAGGTGTCCTGGATCCGGATACGTTGACCCTGCATATGATGGATTCTATTTTGGCGGCAATCTCGCGTTCGTCGTCTTCGGTTTTGATTATGCCGGGACTGTCTAGTTCTTCTGTATTTTTCCCAGGAATGTCCAGCTCTTCCGTAAACATTCCGAACATATCCAGTTCCTCCTATACTCCAATAATCACCCCGCCGACATACCATAGTGGATTCATGACTTGGGAGGGCTATATAGGGGAGTATTATGTGAATACGGGCGCCGACAACGGCACGGAGACGGCCGGCTATTGGTATATCTTTGATGACTCCATGGATGGAGGAAACTCTCGAATAGAATGGCCTGTTGCTCTCGGTAACGATTATTACGAATATGCCTTAGACCCGGTCATTGACGAATGCGGGGGTGTCTGTGGTAAGTTCATCCTTGATGCCGGAACTTTGGTTTATAAACCGTTTGTCGGCGTGGCCTTCAATGTCGCAGGCGAAGCGGATGCCGATGGTTCTTCGATCGATGTCGCCGATGTCTCTGCCTGGGGCGGTATCTGCATTACCTACACGGTCGATGTCAATGCGGTACTGGAACTCAGCATGGGAGATGAGATGGATGGTGCCCTTTTGGGATATGATATCCCATTTGTTACTCTCTCGAAGTCTGAAACGGGCGACGAGGTTTGCAAGAGCTGGGCTCAATTTAAACAGGCCGGCTGGGGTAAGGCGAAAATCACTGGCGACGAAATAGCAAAGTCCCTTGGTGCGGTCCGTTTCAAGATCCAGGCTGCAGACAGTACCGTTGGCAATTTCAATATCATGGCGGTACGCAGCTATTATTAAGGGGCCAAGCATGTCCTTAAGACACTCTCTTGTCAAAAGTCATCCCGTAGGTCTCGACGTCATGGCCCTCTTCTTTCTCGTCTATTCTTATATTTAAGGCAAACCAAGGAGTTTTTTATGGCAGAAATCGGTACACCTCTAAGTTCTAGCGCCACGAAGGTGCTGTTTTGCGGAGCGGGCGAGCTCGGCAAGGAAGTCATCATCGAGATGATGCGTCTCGGCGTTGAGGTTATCGCCGTGGACCGTTATGCCAATGCGCCCGGCATGCAGGTGGCCCACAGGAGCCACGTCATCAACATGCTCGACGGTGCCGAACTGCGCCGCGTGATTGAACTGGAGAAGCCCGACTACATCGTCCCGGAAGTCGAGGCGATTGCGACCGACACGCTCGTGGAACTTGAGAAGGAAGGCTTCAACGTCATCCCGACCGCGAAGGCCACCAAGCTCACGATGAACCGCGAGGGCATCCGCCGCCTCGCCGCCGAAGAGCTGGGCCTCAAGACGAGCCCGTACCGCTTTGCCGACAACTTCGAGGATTTCCAGAAGGCCGTCAAGGAAATCGGCATCCCCTGCGTGGTGAAGCCGGTGATGAGTTCTTCGGGCCACGGCCAGAGCGTCATCAAGACGGAGGCCGACATCCAGAAGTCGTGGGACATTTCCCAGCACGAGGGCCGTACCGGTCACGCCAGCCGCGTGATTGTGGAAGGCTTTGTGCCGTTCGATTACGAGATTACACTCCTCACGGTGCGCCATGTGGGCGGTACCAGCTTCCTTGAACCGGTGGGTCACCATCAGGTGGGCGGCGACTACCAGGAATCCTGGCAGCCCCAGCCGATGAAACCCGAACTCCTGGAACAGGCGAAGGACATCGCAAAAAAGATTACCGACGCCCTCGGTGGCCGCGGCATCTTTGGCGTGGAACTGTTCGTGTGCAAGGACCAGGTGCTGTTCAGCGAAGTTTCCCCGCGCCCGCACGATACCGGCATGGTGACTTTGATTTCGCAGGATTTGTCTGAATTCGCATTGCATGCCCGCGCGATTCTCGGCCTGCCCATCCCGAACATCGCTTTCCACGGCCCGAGCGCCTCGAAGGCAATTGTAGTGGACGGCAATTCCGACCATGTGAAGTTCGGCGGCCTGGAAGATGTTCTCGCTGAACCCGACACCGCACTCCGCCTGTTTGGCAAGCCCGAACTCAAGGGCCACCGCCGCCTGGGCGTGTTGCTTGCCCGCCGCGACACGGTGGAAAAGGCCAAGGCGCAGGTCATGGCCATGCGCGAGAAGGTGCAGGTCAAGCTTTAAGCGAAAATATCTTATATTGGAACCGATGAGAAAGTTATACGCAATACCCGGCGTCGCGCTATTGCTGGCCGCCTGTTACAGCCCTGAGCCCTTCGAGGCGGAGGAAATTGAATCTGCCTCGAGCCAGACTTCCGAGATGGGGACGCTTTTCCTCGTGAACGGCGGGAAGCAGATATGCAACCCATCCGTGAGCAACGACATGGAGAACTACCCGGCCTCGATGCTTTGGCTCAATTTTAGCGGCAAGCTAAACGTGAAGCCTCCCGATTCCATCTACACGACGACCCGCGTGGAGCAACACGACCGCCTTACGGTCTCCGATACGGCAGGCAACGTCAACTGGTACATGATGATCGACAAGGAAGCCGGGGAATGCCAGTTCCAGGATCCGGAGTGGAGCACCCACGCGAACTACGTTGTCGCACTGCGCGCCTACGATCTGGATGGCAGCAAGGCTTGCGAGAACTTGGATTATGGAATTTTTGCCGCCCGCATGAGCGACAAGAAAAAGTTCTGGTTCTACACCAAGGGCATTGGCGAATTCGCGACGCCGCACGTGTGGGTGGGCGAAGACGCCCTCGACCGCACGGACTCGACGGATGCCGCGTCGGATTCCACAGTCGAGGGATTCTTTGGCACCAAGAACGTCCGGTTGACGTACGTGACCAAGAAGGACGAAATTGTTTTTGTTGACTTCGCGAATGGCGGACTCAAGAAGGCCGTCACATTGAAGAAGCCCGCAGGCCGCAGCAGCTGGAGCATTGACAGTCCCCTGATTTCGCCGGACGGAAACTTTGTAGTTTACAACATGGTCGAGAACTCCACCACGTGGGAAGCCTACATCCAGGAGCTCTCGGCGACGTCGACCGCGGTCAAGATAGAGCAGGAGACCGGCATGATGTCGGCGCCGGCGCAACCGCACTGGTTCGCTTTTGGCGGACGTCTCTTTGTGCTGTGGGCGGAGTTCCCCTCCGGTTCGCAGATGCTCAACAAGAACGACCTTGCCGAGACTTCGGTGCAGGATGGTTCCGTGGGTCGCACCGTGATGCGCGAGATTAGCCTTGCGGCAAACGCCCCGAGCGACCTCGCCTTTGAATGGCTTGGCGAAATTCGTGAACTGGCTCCTGTTCCGCTAACAGGTGGTCGTTCTCCCGACGGCAAGTTCATTGCCACCGGCACCAATAACGCTTATTTGCTTGAACTCCCGTGAGGCACGACATGAAAAAGAAATTCTTGATTGAAAGTTGTGCTTTGGCGGTTGTCGCTTCTGTTACTTTTTTTGCGGCATACCATGCGCCTGTGACTCCGGCGACACCGTGGGAGTCCATTGGCGGGTGCGGCGCTGGCGGCAGTGGCGGCGGTAGCGGCGATGGCATCAAGTGGATTGGCCAGGGCGTTTCGGGCGGTTACCTGGAAACCGAAGTGTTCACCAAGTACAACGTGGGTCAGAATTTCTCTGCGCTCACCATGACTCCGCATTTTTCCATCAAGCCGACTTGGTCCACCAAGCTGGGCGTCTCGATTCCATTCGTTTCGCACCAGGGCGAAGTGCAGTACCGCAGCAACCAGAACCCGACGGACAAGTCCACGGGCGGCATGGGAGACATTTCTTTCGACTTTAGCAAGACCATTGGCAGCGGCGGTGCGGCGTCGCTTTCGGCAAGCCTCACTATTCCAACGGGTCAGTACGATATTAAGCGCGGCACTGATGCGAACCAAGAATTTTTGCCGAGCAGTTTCCAGAAGGGTTCGGGCCTTTATTCCCTTACTCTCGGCTGGGACTATAGCCGCGATACCGACAAGGGCATTTGGCTTTACGGGTTGACTTATACGCACCCGTTTGCCATGCACTTGATTTCGGGCGAAAACGAATTCAACGACAGCTACTGGGAAAACATCGAGACCGAGGGCGACCGCTTTGAGTACCGTTTCAAGCCGTATGGCGAAAACGACCTGGGCGCCTTCACGCCGCCTTCTGTAGGAGGCTCGATTGCCTACGGTTACCGCGGCATCCCGGGTTTTGTTCATTCGTTTGGCCTCACGTTCTCGGCACCGCTGGGTGTCGCCTGGATTGCCTCCGAGAAGGTCGGCACTTACGACCCCAAGCCGGATCCCGATCACCAGGCGTGGTCGGCTGCCCTCGTGTATGGTCTGGAATTCTCCAGCGCCGACATTCCGGTGTTTGTTGCGTTCTCGCTGCCGATTCACGATAAGGCGGGCGGAGCGGACCCGGACGACGAATACAGCGAAAAGCCGATGAAGGAATGGAATGCTCCCGACTGGAGCGACTTGGGACAACAGTGGACCATCGCCGTCGGCATCAAAGGAAGCTTCTTCTAATTGAAGATGTGAAATGTGGAATGTAAAATTGAACGGCTCGAAGAGCCGTTTTTTTTAAGCTCTCGGGTGCGTTTTCTTGAACGCTTGGCGTAGGCGTTCGGCGTTTACGTGCGTGTATATTTGCGTGGTCGAGATGTTCGAGTGACCGAGCATTTCTTTGACGCTCATGATTTCGGCGCCGTTCTCGAGCAGGTGCGTGGCAAAACTGTGCCGCAGCACGTGCGGGCTCGCCTTGCCTTCCCAGCCCACGCTTCGCAACAGGTCGTGTATGTCGTTTCGCAAAGTGCGGATGCTGTAGGGTTTCCCGTCTTCGCTCAAAAACACGTAGCCCGTGGGGGAGGGCAGGTGCCCTGCCTTGGTGAGCATGGCCTTAAAAATGCCGATGCGGTCGATGAGGGCTTCAGTAATGGGGACGATGCGTTCCTTGCTTCCTTTGCCGAGTACACGGACCAGCCGTTCTTTTTCGCGGATGCGGTCCCAGGTGAGGCTTTGGCATTCCGAGATGCGCAGCCCCGACCCGTAGATGAGTTCCAGCAGGACTCGGGCGCGCACTTGCGGGAGTGTCGGGTTCTCGAGTTCCGGGAATTTGTCTTCGGCCAGGTCCTTTTGTCCCAAAAAACTCACTAGGCGTTTGGGACGCTTGGGCATGGGGATGTTTACGGTCGGGTTCTTTTGCAGGACTTGCGAACGGACAAGGTATTTTCCAAAGCTTTTGAGCGCCGCCAGGTGTTCGCAGATGCTGGTGGGGGCGAGCCCCTGCTTCATTTTGAGGTCCCACACAAAACCCTTCACGCTCGATTCGGAGAACGCCGATAGCGGGGCTTCGGCACCGACGCACGCCAGGAACTTTTCCAAGGACTTGCGGTAGGTGTCGATTGTCTGCGGGGAGTACCGGCGTTGGGTCTCCAAATAGGTCAGGAATTGCTGTGTGTAGTCCGAGAGAAGCATGGTTTGTTTGAAAGACGTTTTGTATTTTGCAAAAACGGATGATTTAAAAATAATCTATCTTGGGTGCAGAAATATGTCAGTAAGGGAAATTTTTTTTAAGAACGCGTCGCACGGCTTGGGCAAGTGGATTGCCTTGTCGGTGTTTTCCTTTTTGACGGTTTCCCCTTTTGCCATGGAACGCGTCGTTGGCGCCAATGCAACATTGGATATTGAGCCCGGAGCCCGTTCCGCTGCCTTGGGTTCTGCGACCATGGCGGTCGATGGCGACAACCTGGGATTGATGTCGAACCCGTACCAGTTGACGAATACGCGTTACACCTGGGTGAGTTTTTCGCACACCGCCTATTACGAAGATACGCAGTACGACTTTGCGTCGGTCGTGTTCCCGCTTTCTGACGGGCAGGGCTTGGGCATCGCCTTTTCTAGGTTCGGTGCCGATGACATTCCCTACATCAAAGAGGGCGAACCGATTCCCGAGGGCTCCGATTACAACACGCTCTCGATTGCGGACTGGGTGTTCTCGGTTTCGTGGGGCAAGCGCCTGACCGACCGCCTGGACTTGGGTGTTTCGTTCCACACGCTTTACCGCGACATGGACCAGACCGGCTGGGGCTTCCGTGGCGACGCGGGTGTCCGTTATAGGGCCGTGGACCAACTTTATGTTTCGGGCCTCCTCAAGGGGTGGACGTCTTCGGCCACCAGTTGGGAGTCGGGCGAGTTCGAATACTCGGACCCAGAACTCTACCTGGCGGCAAGTTACAGTCTTCCGGTGAATTACCTGTACGGGAGCCTTGGAGTCTATTGGCAAAGTGCCGGGATTTTCCACCATGAGGCTCGCGACATGGATTTTGACACCGACGAAAATGGTGGCGGACGAATTTGGGATGACCCGTTGGACTGGCTCAGTGGTGGCCATGGTGGCATAGAGTTCAATTTTGATTTTGGTCTCTCTTTACGTGCCGGCCTCAGTAGTTTTACCACCTGGCAGAGTGTAACCGCAGGTGCTGGTATTGTGATTGCGAACTTTCTCAAGGTCGATTATGCCTTCGAGTCGCATCCGGTGTTCTCTCCGGTTCACAGGGTGAGCGTGAGTGTGAGCCCGTACCTGTTCAGCCACACGCCTGCTAAGGAAGAAGGGCACCTTTCGCCGTCCGAAGCGTATAAAACATTGCTCGCCGAGGAACCCGAAGATGCTGAAAAAGTAACGGATGAGGGCGAAACTCCAAGCTCCGAGGAACAACCGACGGAGCAGGGTGAGACCGCTCCCGCCCAGGAATCTGTCCCTGCTGGAGGCATTTTTTGGGAAGAATAGGCCGTCTTTTGCTTATAAATTTGTTTATTGTTGTGAAAAAAAACACGTTTTTAAAAAATTTAGGCTATATTTTTGCATATGTCTGATCTGAAGAATTATCGGGAAGTTGGTGTGTTTGACTTGTTGTCTGCTCCGTTGAACCCTATTGGGGCGTTTGACGCGGAACAGTTCAAACAGGATGTGCGCACCCTGATTGATTCGCATCCCGACGACAAGTTTGTCGCCGTCGACCTGATGGGCTTGGACTTCGTTTACAGCGATGCCTACAACGCCTTCCTTCAGTTCCAGCACGAGCTTTCTAACAAGGGTGGCATGCTTGCCCTGCTTTCGAACAGCGCCACGATCATGGACGGCCTTAAAAAGGCGGGCCTTGACCGCAAACTCAAGGTGTTCGCCTTCGAAGCCGAGATGATGTCGTTCTCGCTCCATAGTCAGGCTCCCGCAGAGGAACCGGCAGCCGCACCGGCACCGGAGGAATCCGTTGCGCCCGTGGCATCGCAAAACGTGCGCTCCCTCGATGCGGGCGCCCCCGAAAGCCGTTCCGATCGCAAAACGGGACACCAGCGCCGCTTTACCAAGAGCTTCAACGCCATTACCAAGGACGAGAAGAAGTTGGCCAAGCAGGGTATGTCCATGCCGTTCGATGAAGAAAAATCCTCGGGCTCCACGGTTTTCGCGATTATTATCGCCCTGATTGTGATTGGCGGCATTGTGGCATTCTTCTTGCTTCGATAGTTTTGAATGTCTTTGGAATTTTCCGAATACCGTTGCAAAAAAAAGTACAAGTCCAAAAGGCGAAACATTCCGGTGTTTCGCGTATTGGTTTTGCTGTCGTTGATTTTTGTGGCATTCAAACTGGGGTGGATTTCCAAGCTCGTCGAATTACTCCCGCTCCCGGGCAACGAAAAAGTTGAAGTGATAAAGACTTGGCAGGACCTTTGCCGCGAGGCGGGCGGAAAGCCTTTTAATCTCAAGGACGAATTGGTGCAATGCTCCTGGGTGGTGGATGATTCTACAAAGGCTTTGCCCAACGCTTTTTTGCGCTATGTCGCGTCTTTGAGGACTTCTCGTGCCGAGAAGCTTCATTGGGTGGCTTCGGCGGAAGATTTTGAAAACGCCATTTTGGTCCAACGTGAAGATTCGTTAGTTTATACGTACTTTCGCGTGATACTCTCGGATTCCAACTATGTGTGGATTGATGCCGCTACGGGCTGTCGCTTTCCGGGACTGTGCCCCAAGCGTCCTTTGGAATGGTCGAATATTCCTGTGATGAATGATTTTGATTTTGAAGGACAAGACCGCTTGCTTGCCGAGGACGTGTTCCTAGGCTTGGGCGAGGCTCCTGTGCATCCGGTGCTTCCCGGGGTGGTGCGGAAGGCGGGCCGGGATTCTTTGGGAGCGTTTATTGAAATCGACCATGGCAACAACATTTTTACCAAGATGTCAGGTATTTCTTTTTCGCCCTCGGAGGGCGATTCGCTGGACCTGAATTCCGTGGTGGGCAGGCTTCCGCCCAAGGATAGTGCGGCATTTTTCTTAACGGTTCGTCGCAACGGGCTTTTTGTGCGCTGGAACGATTTTTACAAGGCGGCGTACCCTGTGGACAGTGCCGAAATTTCTAAATTCAAGGAACAGATTGGATTTAGATGATGCGTTTTTTGCAAAAGATACTGATTCTCGCTGCCGTGATGCTCGCTTTTTGGGCTTGCGCGCATGATGATGACGGCCCGCTTCCGCTGTCGTCCGAAGACGATGTCTTTGCGGGGCAAGGGTTCTTTTTAAGTTCCGAGCTGGATAGTGGCGAGCTGATTTACCTGGTCGGTGACACGCTTTACTTGCATATGGACAGCATTTGGTCTTTCTCCAATTGCGCCCTGCAAAAAATTGGCTTGGGCAATTCGACTGTCGATGATTCCATCTTGATCATCAAGCCCTACATAGACATTCGTACCACCAACGATGATTGCGCTTCGCCTGTTTATGCCCCCGACACTACGCTCAAGATCGTGCTCGGAAAAAACATTTTGAAGGGAATTTCGACCATCCGTGTGATGAATGATGTGGATTCCATTTTGGATACCATCCTGGTGCGCCGAGGGGACATTTCCGTTGACACGTTCAAGTTTTATATCGACAGCCTTTTTGATTCGGTGCATTCGCTTCCGCTCCGCACCAAGAATTCCCCCTCCGTTTTGAAAGTGCTGGATTCGCTCACGCCGCGCGTGTTCTTGTGGCGTACCATGAAGTCAAATTGCGAACTGCGTATTGACATGTGCGATTCCGTGAGGGCCGATACCTTGTTCCCGGCGTCGTGGCGGCTGGGCGATACGAACCTCGTCCCGGTGCATTACGCCTGCAAGGATTCCGACTTGGTGTATTGTCACAGCTCTCGTTGGGTGGACGACTCTTCGTCTTTGGGCGAACTCCAGGAACGTCCCGATACCGTGTGGCACATGTCCACTTATTACGTGGAAACTATCCCGGAGTGCGGCTCCGTCAACACTTTCTCCAGGAATTCCTTTTTGACGGGGGGGACGTTCACGGTAATCCGTGGGCTCTATTCCCCAGACGAGTCCGAAACTTCGTGCGGTCCTTCGACGCGCGAGGAACTGTACGTCTTTGACCTGACGCGTAATCGCTATGTTCCCGATACGGTGGATGTCGACAGCCTCTACAAACAGTGGGAATCAGCCAAGGTCGTGAAGAGCAAATAAAAAAAGGAAGGCTCGTCGATGAGTGATTCTGTAGAATATTCCTTTGCCGCGGAAATCCCCGAGAAAGATTACGAACTTGTTTTGAACTGCAAAATCTATAAGGATTGGTTCGAGGCCTCCTCGTCCAAGTTCAAAATCCAGAAGGTCCATTTTGAATCGGTCAACTATTTTGCCAGAGAACATCGCCCGCTGTTCATCAAGTTGAATGCGACGGCGACGCTCCCCGATGGTCGCCCGGTACACGGGGTCGTATTGGTCCGTGGTAATGCGGTGGGCGTTCTGGTGGTTCTCCGATGCGAAGGGCAAAAGTATTTGCTGTTGGTGCGCCAGCCGCGCTTCGCTATTTCAGAAACGGCTTCTCTCGAAATTCCCGCGGGCATTTTGGACTGGAGCGGTGACTACCGCAAGGTGGCGCTCTCGGAACTCGAGGAAGAAGCGCAGATTAAGGCCGACGAATCGGAACTCATTGACCTCTCGGCGTTTTGGTGGAAGGATTTTACGCCGGGCTTTGCGGGCAGCTGCGGGCTTTTGGACGAACGCATTCGCCTCTATGCCATCGAGAGGGACGTGACCTCTGAACAGCTAAAAGCCATGGACGGCAGGAACCAGACCTACGTGGACGAGAACGAGTGGATACGTACCGAGGTTCTTCCCTACGAAGAGGCTGCCCACCAGTTTATAGACGGAAAGAATTTGATTGCGCTCTTTTTGTACGAGCGTTGGCTTAAAAGACCAGATTGTTGATTGAAAGTCCCACAAAAAAGACCAGCAGGTAGCCGTACCAGAGTGCGGTCAACACGTAGTTCAAACCGCGTTTGTAGGCCTTGGGCTCTTCCTTGTTTTTTTCCTTGATGCGGATGATGTTCTTCCGCAGGTAAAACACAGAAAGCGCAATGCCGACAAGACTAGCCAAAATAAGAAGTACGTATGCCATAGTGCCCCATAAGATAACTATTTTTTAGTGCATGAATACAAACGACCAACGTCAAATTCGCCTGCAGGCAGTATTTCGAGTGATTGCCGCCGTCTTTGCCTTTTGGGCGGTGCATGGCTTGCTCCGTTTTGTACTTTTGTTCCGCAGTAACCCGTACGGTATCCCGTTTGTAGCCAAGCCCGACTGGTACATTTTCCACGCCCTCTGCATCGACTACATTTGGATTGCCGAGATGGCACTTCCGTTTTTGCTGTTGGCCTTGTTCCTCCCGACGGCGTCCAGAGTCCGTAAGGGAGTTCTGCCCGTATTTTGCGTGCTGCAAGGAATCCTTTTGCCGTTCACCCTTTTGGACCACGAAATCCAACGTTTTTTGGGTACGCATTTTTCAATTTCGCTTTTGGACAACTACAAGGACGCCTCGTCGCTTGCCATTTTGCCCGACTACGTTTCGTCGGACTTGTCAATTCCGTATTTGCAGTGGGTGCTTTTGGTGGGCATTGTCCCGCTGGCGATATTTTTGTACCGTTTGATTTTTATGGCATTTGCTCGCCACAACATTCGCGTTTCGCTTTTGCGGGGTTGGCTTATTGGCTGTGTAGCTTTCTTCGTTTTTTCGGAGCTCTTTTTGAACGTGATTTGGAAGGGCACGAACCGCATGCGCAAACTGCAGCCGGTGGTGCAAATCCTTACGCACGACTTGCAGCAGATTGTTTGGGGCAGCGGTGAAGAGGATCCGGCGTTTATTAAGGCTGCCGTAAACCTGTCGCGCAAATACTGGGCCGAGGTCGAAGGGCCCGAGGCCGAGGGGTACGAATATCCTGACGATGAATACCCCATGTATCGCGTGCCGCGTGACTTGCCTACGGCTGTTGCCACGCCCGTGCCGGAACATCCGAATTTTTTGGTGATTTTTTTGGAGTCGCAGCGCGGCCTAGACGTGGGTTACATGAATCCCGAAGACCCGCGCGGGAGTGTGACGCCCGTGATGGATTCCATGGCGAGGGTGGGCGAGGCGTGGACCCGTTTTTATGCGAGCGGCGTGCCTACCGTGGGCGGCGTGCTCTCGACGCACTTTGGTTTCCCGACGCACCGTTACAAATTGACTGCTTCGGAACTTGCCCATGTGGATGTACCGAGCTTTGCCTCGATTTTGCGCGACAACGGTTACAAGGCGCATTTCTTTAGTGCCGCCGACCCGGCGTGGGATAATTTGTCTGTATGGTTCCAAAAGTGGTACGACCGTACGCATTACGACCGTGCTTTCGAGGACGACTCCACCTTCTTTGATGTGACCGCGGACTATATACGTGATACGCTCGCCCCTGCGGCGGCAAGCGAAGGCAAACCTTTCTTGGCGGCGATGATTACCCGCAGCAACCATTACCCCTTCAAGTTGGTGCCCAACATGAGCGACTCGGCAAAGGCGCTCCCGCAACCCGAGAGAATGCGCTTTACCATGAACTGGGCCGACAAACAGATGGGCCGTTTTTTGGAACGCCTTTCGCATGAGAGCTGGTTCAAGGACACCTACGTTATTGTGCTTGGCGATCACGGTTTCCCGCAGGGCGAACATGGAGTCTCGGCCATTGGGAGCGAAGCGTATTCGAACGTCACCCTGATTCCCTTGGTACTGAACGGCCCTGGTTTAAATGCGGGGACTTTGCACGAACTGGCCGCCTGCCAAAGCGATGTCGCCCCGACCATCCTCCATTTGGCGCATGTCCGTGCCGCCAACTCCTTTATGGGGCACAACCTGCTCCGCCCGCATCAAAAAAGTTTTGCCGTGGGGACCCATTCGGGTAAAATTGCTTTTGCTGTCGACGACCTCCGCCTGCTGGGCGATGCGGCCCGCGGTGGCGAAGCCAAGCTCTACCGCTATACAATCGACAAGGGCGAGGATAAGCCCCTCGGGAACGAGAATGAGGCCGACTTGAAGCGCCTGCGCGCCCTCGCCGATACCCTGATAGGGCTCAACGACTGGATTTTGGCCAAAAATAGGGTGCAAAAGCCCTAAATGCCTGGCTTTGGGACTTGAACAAAAGCCGTAAATTTTCTCTATTTGTACGCGGTTTTAGACTGTCCGTGGAAGAAGCCTCACCTAGACCGCCATTTTAGGTTAGACATCTTCCGTTAGCGGACGGCTATTTTAATATAAGAGGTTTATTTGGTAACCAACGAAAAATTGGATTCCCTCATCGCCGAGGCGTGCAAGGCAAACGGAGTCACCTTGGTGGAGTCCGATATGTTCAGGGCCGGCAAGCGCAAAACGCTAAGGCTTTTTATCGACAGGCCCGAGGGCGTGACGATTGACGACTGTTCCAATGTTAGCAGGCATTTATCCGATGCCCTTGACCTGGATCCCGAGATTATTGAAGGCGCTTATACGTTGGAAGTGTCTTCCCCAGGGCTAGACCGCCCCTTGAAGTCGGTCGCCGATTTTATGCGCAACAAAGGACGCTTTGTGAGGGTGACCCGCAGTACCGGTAAACCGCTTACGGGCAAACTTGTGGACGCAAATGAAGAAAGTTTGACGCTGGCGCTTAAGGGAAATGCCGGGAATGTAGTCGTTCCGCGCTCCGAGGTGCTGGTTGCCAAGGTGGATGTACAAATATAATAGGAAGGTCAAAAATGGCTAAGAAGAATGAACCTAAGGTTAATTTGCTTGAAGTGCTCAAGGGCGTGGTTGAAGCAAAGAACATGGACGACTCCGTGATTCTCAATGCTTTAAGGCAGGCTTTGATTTCGGCAGCTCGCAAGTACTTGCACATCGACAAGAAAATCGAAGTGGATATCGATACCGAAAAGAACGACATCCACGTGTTCTTGCGTGTGGAAGTGGTCGACGATTTCCCCGATTACGACCCGAGTATGACCGCCGATGAAGTCGAAAAGCTCGACGAAGGCTACATGCTGGTGGACGAGGCCCGCGAATTCAATGAAGATGCTCAGGCCGGCGACGTTCTCGAAATGGAAGTGCCCACGACTGCCTTTGGTCGCCAAGCCATCCAGACTGCAAAGCAGCTTTTGACCCAGCAGATTCGCGATGCCGAACGCCAGAAGGTGATGGACACCTACCGTGGCCGTATCGGTACCATGATCAGCGGTGAAGTGCTCCGCCTCGAAGGTCGCAATGTGATTGTGTCCCTCGGCAAGCAGACCGAAGCTGTAATTCCGCCGCGTGAACAGATTGGCCACGAACGCCTGGTGCAAGGCCAGTCCGTGAAGGCCGTGATCGCCCGCGTCGAGGATTCCCTCAAGAGTGGAGCCCAGGTGGTTCTCTCCCGCGCCAGCGGCGATTTCCTCAAGGAACTCTTCCGCCAGGAAGTTCCCGAAATCTACGAAGGCACTGTCGAAATCAAGGGTGTTGCCCGTGAACCGGGTTACCGTGCCAAGATTGCCGTGTACTCCCGTGACGAGAAGATTGACCCGGTGGGCGCGTGCGTTGGCATGAAGGGTGCCCGCGTGCAGACGATTGTCCGCGAACTCGGCAACGAACGCATCGACATCGTCCACTGGAATCCGGACCTCGACGTGTTCATCACGCGCGCCCTTTCTCCGGCCAACGTGGTGAAACTCACCGAAGTCCCGGGGACGCAGCGTACTGTGGTCGTGATCAACGACGAGAACTTGGCGCAGGCCATTGGCAAGAATGGCCAGAACGTGAAGCTTGCTGCCCAGTTGGTGGGTCGTGACCTTGACGTGTTCGGCGAAAAGGAATGGTCCGAGAAGGATGAAGATGCTAAGGCTCAGGTTTTGGCTCCGCGCCCGCAGGAACTTCGCCGCAATGCGCTCCACAAGGCCGAAAGCTTGTTCGCTGTCCCTGCCGCCGAAGAAGCCGCTGCCGAAGAACCGGCTGCTGCAACCGAAGAAGGGGAATCCACCGAAGCTTAATCGAACCCCATTCGATTCTGGACGCAAAAAATCAAGGATTTTAATAAGGCTAGTTAATGAGTAGTAATTTAGAACAGATTAAACCCGTAGACTGGGCTCGTGAACATGGAGTCAAGAGTGACTTTGTGATGAAACTTTTGCGCGACAATGGCGTGAAGGTTTTGACTCAGGTGTCCAAGGTGCCTGCTGCTGAATTCGAAAAGATCGAAGAGGCTGTTGCCGCTGAAAGCGCAAAGCAAAGTGCGCGTACCAAGAACCTGAAAAAGTCCGCTGCGTCCGAATCGGGGGAAGCCCCCGCCGAAAAGAAGAAGACGACTTCCTCGACGACCATCAAGAATGGCGTAAAGGTGAGCATCAAGCGCGCCTCTAAAAAGGACGCCACCGACGAAACGAAGCCGAAGGCAAAGGCGACGCTGAAGTCTGCTGCGGCAAAGGCTGCTGCCGAAGCCCCGCAGACCGAGGAGAAACCCGCAGCTCCTGCTACTGAGGCTCCGAAGGTCGAAGCCAAGCCCGAAGTCAAGCCTGCCGAAGAGAAACCCGCTGTAACGGCGGCTCCGGCTCCCGCAGCAGCAGAGCCCGCTCCCGAGGCAATGCCCGAGGTGAAACCCGAAGTGAAGCCCGCTCCGGCCGCTCCCAAGACGGACCCGAAGCCAGTGCCTCCTCCGGCACCGACCATGATGACTGCCAACACGGAGCTCAAGCAGCCTCCCATGAAGGCGCAAGTGTTTAAACCCGATGCCGCCATCTTGGCGCGTATCGCCAAATCCCAGCAACAGCAGCAGGGTACAGGACGTCCGGGCAATCGCCGTCCGGGTGGTCCCAACCGCGGCCAGGGCAATGCCCAGGGTTACACGGGTTCGTTTGGCCCGCGCAACAACGGTGGTGACAACCGCAATAGCGGCAATCGTCGTCCCGGTATGGCCGGTGCTAGCAGCCACGGCGGCTATACGGGCCGTAGCGGAGGATTCTCCAGCGGCTCCATGCAAGAAGCCTTTAACGCTAGCCAGGGTGGCATGGGAATGCCTATGGGCGGCGGTCAAGGCGGCAAGGCTGGTGGCAAGGGCCAGAATGGTCGTCATGGCAACGACAAGAATCGCCACAACGGCCGCGACCGCATGGACCAGCAAAAGGAACAGCAGCAGGAGATGGTTCGCCAGAACGTCTCCCGCGTGATGGCTGACCTTTCCAAGAAACCCGTCAAAAAGACTTACCACAAGGACCACAGCGATGGTGCCGCCGGCGAAGAAAAGAAGATCCTCAAGACTTCCGACTTCATTACCGTGGGCGAACTCGCCGGTCTTATGGATACCATGCCCGCCCGCGTGATTGCGAAGTGCATGGAAATGGGCATGATGGTGACCATCAACGCCCGCCTCGATTTTGAAACCATCCAGATTCTCGCCGACGAGTTCGGTTACGAAGCCCAGTTGATGGAAGAATACGAAGAAACCGCCCTGGGTGTCGAAGAGGAATCCCAGGAAAATCTTCAGCCGCGTCACCCGGTGGTTACAGTCATGGGCCACGTGGACCACGGTAAAACTTCCTTGCTCGACTGGATCCGCAAGACCCACGTGGTGTCTGGCGAATCGGGTGGCATTACGCAGCACATCGGTGCTTACGAAGTGACGACCCCGCAGGGCAAGGTCACGTTCCTCGATACCCCGGGTCACGAAGCCTTTAGTGCCATGCGTGCCCGCGGTTCCAAGGTGACCGACGTGATTGTGCTTGTGGTCGCCGCCGACTCCATGGTGATGCCGCAGACAGTTGAATCCATTGAGCTCGCCAAGCGCGAGAACGTGCCGATGGTTGTCGCTATTACAAAGATTGACTTGCCGACGGCAAACCCCGACAAGATCCGCGCCCAGCTCGCCGAACGGGGTGTGGAAGTGGAACAATGGGGTGGCCAGACCAGCTGTGTGGAAGTTTCTGCACGCACCGGTCAGGGTATGGAACAGCTCCTCGAAATTTTGGCCCTTGAAGCCGAAGTCCAGGAACTCAAGGCGAACCCCGATGCCCACGCTCGTGGCGCCGTGGTCGAATCCAAACTCGACATTGGCAAGGGCTCCATGGCGACCATTTTGGTGCAGAACGGTACGCTCCATGTGGGTGATCCGTTTGTGTGCGGCGTTTACGCCGGTCGTGTCCGCGCCATGTTCAACGAACGTGGCGAACAAATGAAGGTGGCTCCGCCCTCTACGCCGTGCCAGGTGCTCGGCTTTGACGGAACTCCGCAGGCCGGTGACGACCTTGTGGTGGTGGACGACGAAAAGACCGCCCGCGAAATTGCTTCCAAGCGCCGTATGGCGGCTCGTGAACGCGACCTCCGTGCCCGTTCCGTCACTTCTTTGGAAGGCAAGTTCAACGAGAAGAAGGAAGGCAAGCTCTCCGAACTCAACCTCATCGTCAAGGCCGACGTGGGTGGTTCCGCCGAAGCCTTGGCTGCTTCCCTCGAAAAGCTTACCAACAAGGAAGTCCGTGTCAACATCATCCGCAAGGGTGTGGGCACCATTACGGAATCCGACATCTTGTTTGCGACAACGGCACAGGCTATCATCATCTCGTTCCACCTTATGCCCTCGCTCTCTGTGCGCGAGATGGCCGAGAAGGAAGGCATCGAGATTCGCAACTACCGCGTGATTTACGACTGCATCGAAGACATCAAGAACGCCGTGGAAGGCCTCCTGAAGCCGACCATGCGCGAAGAACTTGTTGGCGAAGCCGAAATCCGCCAGGTGTTCAAGGTCCCGAAGGTTGGCCTCATTGCCGGCTGTATGGTTACCGACGGCGAAGTCGACCGTACAAGCCATGTGCGCGTGTACCGCAACGGTGTTGAACTCGGCACGACTGTGGTGCAGTCCCTCAAGCGAATGAAGGACGACGTCAAGTCCGTCGCCCGCGGTTTCGAATGCGGCATTGGCCTCAAGGGTTACGACGACATCAAGGAAGGCGATAGCCTGATCTTCTTCAAGGAAGTGACGGTCGCCCGTACGCTCGAAGACGTGGCCCGAGAAGAAGCCGAAGAAAAGGCGAAGAAGTCCGCCGAAGAACAGAAGGACGCCTAATGAGCCGTAGAACCGACCGCCTGGGAGAACAGTTTCGCGAGGAAATTTGCAAGCTCATTCAAAAGGGCTTGAAGGACCCTCGCGTAACGCCGCTCACCAGCATTACCCGCGTGGACATCACCGAGGACTTGAGCTATGCCAAGGCCCTGGTGTCTGTGATGGGCAGCGACAAAGAGAAGCGTGACAGTGTCATAGGCCTCAACAATTCTGCGGGCTTTATTCGCGGCGTGCTGGGCAAGGCGCTCAAGATAAGGAAAATCCCCGAACTGAACTTTGTTCTGGACGAGAACCTGGAGCACGCCATGCACATTGAAGGCATTCTCGCGGAGCTCAAGCAAAAAGGGGAACTCTAGTTGACTCCTTCCGGTTTCATCCTGTTGGATAAAATGGCGGGAGAAACCTCTTTCAAGGCCCTTTTCCCGCTGAAAAGGGTCTTTTGTACTAAACGCGTGGGCCACGCGGGCACGCTTGACTTGCGTGCCTCCGGCCTGATTGTTGCCGCCATGGGCCGCGCGACGCGCCTTTTGCCGTTTGTGGAATCCAAGGACAAGTGCTACACTTTCCGCTTGCATTTGGGCTACGAAACCGATACACTCGAGTGGGATGGCAATGTGGTGGAACAGGATTCCCGTGACCCCCAAGGGGTTTTGGGGCATCTGGACCGTGCCGCCCTCCAGTCGGTACTACCTAATTTTACCGGGGACATAGAGCAGGTGCCGCCCCGTTATTCGGCCATCAAGGTCGACGGCCACCGCGCCAGTGACCTTGCGGTTCGTGGCAGGGAAGTGGAACTCAAGTCACGGGCTGTGACCATTCATTCGCTCAAGGTGGTGGGCGAGGGGGGCGTGACCGAAGGCTGTTCGGGCAGGGAATTCGCGACGTTTGACCTGGAATGCGATTGCAGCAAGGGTACCTACATCCGTTCCCTCGGCAGGGACTTGGCCCGCGCCCTGGGTACGTGCGGCTGCGTATCGCAAATCCGCCGTCACCGCATTGGGGGCGTGACTTTGGAACGCGCCGTGCGCGGGGACGAACTCAAGGCTTCGCATTTGGTGCCGGTCAATGAGGTGCTCAATTATCCGGTGGTCCGCTTGGATGGGCAGCAAATGGCCGTCATCCGCAACGGCAATTGGATCCCGTGGAAAGAGACCCCGGTGGGTCTTGACGCCGATTGCCTCGTGTTTGCGGCAAACGAAAATGGCGAGGTGCTTAGCCTGTGCCGCTACGAACCGGGCCGCCTTTGGCCCAAGGTTTTCCTCGCGGAGGACGACTGATGATGTCGACTGCAAGCAAACAGAAAAGAGCCGTGACGATGGGTAATTTTGACGGGTGCCATCTGGGGCACCAGGCGCTTTTCCGTACCCTGAAGGCCGTTGCCGAAGTGAACGGCTGGACTCCGACCGTTATCAGTTTCGAACCCCATTCCAACTATGTGCTGCGCGGCCCTGGCGACCCGCTGCTCCTTACCACCACCGAAGAAAAGCGCGAGTTCATCGAAAGTCTCGGGCTCGAATTTTTGGTGCTGCCGTTTACGCCCGAAGTGGCGAAACTCCCGTTCGATGTTTTTGTGCGGCAGGAACTTATCGAGAAGCGCAGCGTGTGCTCCATGTTCTTCGGGCACGACCACTGCTTTGGCGCTGGCGGCAAGGGTAATTACGAGACGATTACCGCCGCGTTCCCGGAACTCAGCACGCAGATGCTTTCCATCGTGCTGCACAAGGGCGAACGCGTGAGTTCTTCTGCCGTGCGCAACGCGCTATTGAACGGCGACGTTTCCCGCGCGCAGACATACCTCGGGCGCCCCTACCGCCTCTCCGGAACCGTAGTCGTGGGCAAGCGCCTCGGGCATACCATCGGGTTCCCGACCGCGAATTTGCAGGTGGAACAGTACAAGTTCCTGCCGAAATCCGGCGTGTACGTGGCGTCCGCGAGGCTTGCGGATGGCCGCATTTGCCGCGCCGTGGTGAATATCGGAGTGCAGCCCTCTGCGCCCGGGCCCCACCAGATGGCTATCGAGGCCTACCTTCTCGACTTTAGCGAGGATATCTACGGGCAGCACCTGGTGCTCGACCTGATGGCCTATTTGCGCCCGGAACAGAAATTTGCCAGCATGGAAGACCTTGTGCGCCAAATCGGCATGGACGCCGACACCGCCAAGAACTACAACGGAAACCACTGGGCCGAATAGAAACCAGGCCCACGCCGCTGAAAATTTCCTATGATTGGATAGAAATGCTCCAACCAGTAATAAGGAAATATAATGGAAACAAGAGACATAATTTTCAGAATAATTTGATAACTATTCCTAGAATACAGAAATAAGGTTAAAGATGCTGAAATTTGGAAAGAAAATTTTTATAGTATTATTTTTAATATTTCTCTTTATATTTGCTTATATAAAGTATGAAAGATCTCCAATAAAAAGTGATTGGGGGTCAGGTTATTTCTATGTTTCCACAACAGCGAATTGCCATTCTTGTATATCACCTGAAGATGCTTTGTTTCTTGAAGATCAATCACAAAAAATATATAAAGACACTGTTCAATTAGATATACATTATTATGGCATTGATGGTGTAATTGGAGTTGTCAAGTATGAAGGAGGACAATATGTAGATTTTTTGAATGGTTTTGAATCTAAATCATATTATTTTAATGTCTGCAACATCTATTTTGGGGTAGTGTCAAGGGTTTTTCGCAAAAATAGTTTGTTCCAACATCAGATTTAGGCTACATTTCCTTTCTTTCTGCTCTTTTCCAGTTCCCGTTTCA